>JBNGDO010000125.1:0-15472 GCA_049975385.1 Anaerolineae bacterium
GGATTGACGCAGGCGGGACGTATCAAATCGCCACCGTCAACCCGGAATTTTTGATGAAGGCGCGCCACGACCCAAACTTTAGGGCGACCCTGCAAAGGGTCGCCCTTTGTATTCCCGATGGGATCGGCGTCGTGTGGGCCGCACGGCTGCGCGGCAAGAAACTGCGCGAACGGGTCGCCGGATCGGACCTGGTGCCCCGGCTCGCAGCGGAAGCGACGCGGCACGGCTGGCGCATCTTCTACCTGGGCGCAGCGCCCGGCGTGGCGAAGAAAGCGGCTGACATCCTGGCGGCGCGTTATCCGGGATTGAACGTCGCGGGATGTTACGCCGGTTCACCCGCACCCGAAGAGGAAGAGGATATCGTGGCGCGGGTGCGCGCAGCGCGAGCCGACATTCTGCTCGTGGCCTACGGCGCGCCCAAGCAAGATCTCTGGCTGGATCGCAACCTGGTTCACACCGGGGCCACCGTCGGCATCGGCGTGGGCGGGTCCTTCGATTTCATTACCGGGGTATCGCGGCGAGCACCGCGATGGTTGCGACGCCTCGGCCTGGAGTGGCTCTACCGGCTGGTGCGCGAGCCGTGGCGCTGGCGGCGGCAGTTAGCACTGCCGCACTTCGCGTGGTTGATCCTCACGGGGCGTGATGCGCCCTAGACACGCCCCAGAAAACGCCTGAGCCAGGAAAGTTGCTTGGGTGTCGGCTCCGGGCATGCCTCGGGTTCGGTCGGGCGCCTGCCATTTTTCCTATCGCAGGCGTTCAACGCCCGCCGTGCCGCAAAAGCAACGTGTTCCACCTGATCCTTCGCCAGCTTCTTCAACGCAACGTGTACTTCGGGGGTTGTACCATCCAGCACACTGAGCGTGTGGGCTAGAGCGGCCCGTAGATAAGCATTGGTATCGTCCACCAGAGGCAAGAGTTGAGGAATCAGGGCTTTGTCGCCGAGTGCGCCCAGAGCCTCGATAGCGGCAGGGCGCACCAGGGGGCTGCTATCTTCGTAGGCCATAGCAAGCAATGTAGGAATCGCTGTTGTATCTTGAAGATTGCCGACCGTAAGCGCAGCCGTACGGCGTAGGCGTGGGTCCGACGAGGTCAAGAATTCGCGCACAGCCGGGAGTGCTGGCTGATACTTGATTCGTCCCAGGCTCTTGAGCGCAGCTAGCTCCAGATTGACGCTTTTATCGGCCAGCGCTTCGACAAGCACCGGCCCGCTTTCTTGCCTACCGATTTCGCCAAGGGCATTGGCGGCAAGGGAGCGGGCGCCTACATAGCCCCGCACGATATCGGCCAAAACTGGGGGCGCATCCGGCGGCTGCAAATCTCCTAGTGCCACGACGAGTGTCTTAACCACCGGCAAATCACGCTGACTGGGCGCAGCCAGGTATGTCTTGAGCATCTCGACCATCTGGGGTGCGGCTTCTCGCGCGTTTAAACGGCGCAATGCAATGATCACCGTGCGGCGGATGCGCGGATCGGGCGTCGAGAGAAGAGGAAGCAAGACCGCGCTCATGTCAGGAATCCCCAACTTGCCAATAGCATTGATCGCGGCACGCCGGACGTAAAAATTACCATCGTTCAAGGCATTAAGCAGTGCCCCCTGCGCCTCTTTGGCCTGCATCTGCCCTAGTGCAATGGCGGCTGCCCGGCGCACAAAAGAGCAGGGATCGTGCAGCGCATCCATCAACGGGAAAATAGCGTCGTTTTGCCCAATGTGACCAAGCGCCTCCGCTGCTGCACTGCGCACGTAGGTGTTCACATCTTCTTTGAGAAGTGTGATAAGATTAGGTACGGCATAGTCAGCCTTGAGTCTCCCCAGCTCCTGCGCGGCCTGCGAACGCTGGCGTGGATTTGGGCTGCTCAGATTGGCAATATGGCAATTCTTGTCGTGGGATCTTTGTTCAGAAACATGCACAGACGGAAGATCATCATTGTGGTTCAATTGACTCACCTTCAACTTTTTATTGGCCTGGTCTTTTACCGAGCACGTTGAGTATATCACAAGGGAAAAAAAGGACAATGTCAAAATGCTACAAGCGGGAACAAATCCCCTTCAATTGTCGTCTTGACATGAGAAAGGCTGCGAGCTTTTAAACCTACAAAGATAATATGAGGAGGTGTTCCAATGAAAACGTCTTCGATCAAGTGGATGGCTGGGGTTATCCTGGTAACGTTGCTGGCGCTGACGGTAGTCCATGTGCCTGCGTTGAGCGCAGGTAACTGGTACGCCGAGTATTTCGCTAACGTGAGTGTGTCAGGGGGGCCTTCGCTCACCCGCTACGAATCCGATTTGCACTTCGAGTGGGGAGCTGGTAGTCCAGGGAAAGGCATCCCCAACGATAATTTTTCTGCCCGCTTCACCCGCGATGAATGGTTCAACGGCGGCACATACCGTTTTTCGTACCGCTCGGACGATGGTTTGCGGCTGTGGATCGACGACGCGCTGATCATCAATGACTGGCGCGACCGTGCACCCACCTGGAGTGTCGTCGACCACTACGTTGCACAGGGAACACACCGCGTGCGGGTAGAATACTACGAGCGCGGCGGTAATGCGACGCTACAAGCCGCCTGGGAAAAAGTCGGCGGAGGTACAGCGTGGCGCGCCGATTACTACACCAACCGGACATTGTCGAACGATCCGGTGCTGACCCGGTATGATGCTGCGATCGACTTCGATTGGGAAAATGGCAGTCCCGATTCGGCAGTACCGGCGGACAACTTCTCTGTACGCTGGTCTCGCACATTGGGCTTCGAGGCCGGGACGTACCGGTTCTATGCCAGTTGTGATGATGGCGTGCGCATCTACGTAGATGGTCAGTTGGTGATCAACGCCTGGCAGAATCAAAAGCTGCCCAACACGCGCTCCGGCGACATTGCCCTCAGCGCGGGGCAGCACACGGTCGTCGTCGAGTACTACGAGGAGGGCGGCCTTGCCAGCGCCCACGTCTGGTGGAACCGGCTGGATACGCTCAAAGGCTGGGAAGGCCGCTACTTCGACAACCGTGATTTGCGCGGCGGCCCGGCGCTGATCCGCGACGACGCGGGGATCAACTTCGATTGGGAGCAAGGCGCCCCCGTGAGCTGGATGCCAAGCGACAATTTCTCCGTGCAATGGACCCGCACGATCAATTTCACACCGGGGCTCTATCGCTTCAACACCCGCTCCGATGATGGAATGCGTCTCTGGATCGACGACACCATCTTGCACATGGATTATTGGAGTCCACAGGACAATGTCTGGCGCTACCAGGATTGGCATTATCTGTCCGGCACGCATACCCTGCGCGTGGAGTACTTCGAGGCTGCCGGTAACGCGCGCATGCAGTTCTGGTGGGATTACGCCGCGACGGTCCAGGCCGCCCGGGCCATGACGCCTTCACCGAATTACGGTTTCGCGAGTGCGCCGGGGAGTGGTGTGTCGGTTTCCCGCACGCCAGTACCTTCTACCCAAAAACCAGATGTACAATATCTTGGTCCGTGGCAAGCCGAATACTTCGATGGTCGCGACCTCGATGAGACACCCGTCCTGGTACGCACCGACGAAACCATCAACTTCGACTGGAAGTTTGGCTCGCCTGCTCCGGAGATTCCGGCAAACCAGTTTGCCGCGCGCTGGACTGGCACGTTCGCTTTCGAGGCGGGTCGCTATCGCTTCACCACAACGAGCGACGACGGTGTCCGCCTCTACGTGAACGACCGTTTGGTCATCAACAGTTGGTATCCTATGCGGGGGACACGCTATGCCACTGTGACCTTGCCTGAAGGCGATGTAACCATCCGTGTGGAGTATTTCGAACGCACCGGCGCAGCGATGGCACAGCTGACGTGGAGAAAGCTGTGAGCCATAGAGTATGCCAGTGCTTATTCATCCTGTCGATCGTGGGGATGGCCGGATGCGCCCGACCCTCCCCATTGCCAGAAGCCAAAACAGCGCCGCTGGTCACTGTACCTACAGCAGAAGCCCTTCCCGCATCCACGGCGACGGCGTTGCTGCCAACAACGGCAGCACCCATAGTGTCTCCGCCAACGGCGACGCCGCCAATAGCGACGCCGTCTCCCACACCACCGCCCACACCCACAAACACACCGCGCCAGGCTCTAGCTGCGGGACTTCTGCCGTCTGCACCGGTGACTGCGCCACCCACGGACTGGACGCCCACCCGTCCCCCGCCCTTCGACGTGGAGAAAGACACACAGGCATCGTGGGTGCAAGAGTACATCCAAACCATCACCGATCTGCTCAACGCGGACACCGGTACTGAGGCAGCGGATCGTATCGACGCAACACTGACCCAGTTGACGGCCTGGATGCCGGCAGATAGCACCTACGAGGGACCGCTCCCACCCAATGCCTGGGCCGTCGACCGCGACCTCAATGCCGACGGCGAAACCGAATGGCTCATCAGCGTCCCTGCACGCGACCTGGGGTGTTGGATCTCGTACTGTCCCGCCTATGTGCTGATCTTCCAGGAGCGTGACGACCTGTTCGTCCCGGCCGCGATCCTTATCCAGGATGAAAATGTGTGGGACCTTTCAAATCCGGAACTGTTGATGGTCGCTGACATCAACGCCGATGGCCATTTGGAGGTCGTGATAGAGCAAGTGACGTGCGGTGCGCACACCTGCTTCACGCAGATCATCATCGGGCAGTGGGACGGGAAGCGCTGGCACTCGCTTACCGCTGATCCAGTGATGCAGGCTTATACCGACTATACGATGGTCGATCACGACGGCAACGGTCTGGTGGACATCGTGATGCACGGTGGAATGTACGGGTCGGTAGGCGCGGGATTGCAACGCCCGCACACGCAGGTTTTCGCCTGGCGCGATGGCGCGTATCGCCTGATCGAAGATACGCCCGATCCCGAAAATCATCCCTATTTCCAAATACTTGATGCCAACGCCGCGCTGGCAAACGAGGATTGGGACGTCGCGCTCAACCTGGCGTTGGCCGTAGTCAACTACCCCGGTGTCTACGAGGATGAGGGTTGGCTAACCACCGAGGCCTGGGCGCGTATCGTGGGCTACGCCACGCTCGAAGCCATGTTCGTCTACGCACAGCAGGGCGATGTAGAGGCGATGCAACAGATTCACGCTGGCTTGTTGTCGCGTTCGGCCAGCGCACCGAATGACCCTTATACCGATGCCGCCTGGCATATGCTGGAGGTGTACGAAGCCACTGACGATCCGTTGGCGGCCTGTCTGGCTGTGGAGGATTTCATCGCTGCGCGTGCTGAAGATGCCGCCTTCTTTGAATGGTATGGCTATGGCACGGAGCGGCTAACGGTGGATCAGATCTGCCCGCTGGATCACGCGATAGAGGAAGGGCCACAGCTTTAAACGATTGTCGGCACACTGGATTTGTACGACATATGCACTGGCGGGCGTCTAAAAAGGACGCCCGCCAGTCGTTCCACTTTATCTCGTGCCGGTTTCAGAATCGCCCGCGACCACCCCAGGCAGATTGCGTTGAGTTACCAGACCTCCCACGCCCGCTGTTGTCACCTCTTTGTCCCCCATTTCCACTGCTGTTTTGGCCATTGCCACCGCTCCGCCCTCCATTGCCCCCGCTGTTGCTGGAATTACCTCGCCCCGTCGTGCCGCTCATAATTGCGTCATAAGCAGTTTGCGTGAGATATTGCGGCGTATAGCTCGTCCCGGTCTGTTGTTCCAGGGTTCCAACAAACGCGCGCAGATGGTTGTGCGATCCGGCCAACAGGTTCTCATAAACCCGGCGAATATCCGCCTTGTCTGTCTGCGCCAGCCGTTCTTCCAGGTCCAGGATATCGATCTCTTCAATGGCTGCACCGACACGCAAAGCAGCTTTCAAAGATGCACGCCCCTGTGCGACCAGTTGATCGTAAAGACTCTGGAGTTCTGGATCGGCAAACTCACCCACCCCCAGTCCAATTGTTGGATCGTCCAATCCGTAGCGGGTTATCAATTGCAACACGGCATCGGTGTGTGTTTGCTCGCTTCCCGCGATGTTCTGGAAAATCGGCAACTGCCATTCTGTGTAGAGCGCCAGATAGACGTCGTGGGCCAGTTTCTCCTCTTCGCGCATAAACAACAGGCCAGCGGCCTCATCCTCGCTGAGCGTTTCTGGGCTCAACTGCGCCAGATCAGGATTTGAAGTCGACGCGATGGAGGCTGTTTTCTCCCCAGACGCCGTCGCCATCTCACTGGCCGATACCCGAGCACTGCTGCAACCACTTAACACCACTGCTATGACTACAACGCCAAACATCACTTTTTGTAAGAGTTTGTTCTTCATCGTTTTCTCCTTTGACACACACGTGTTTTGGTCGTCAGTTTATTTTTTAAAGACGACTATATTTTAATCTGTCTGTATGAAGAAACGATGAAGGCAGCGTGAAGATTTTGTGGGTGTTCTGCCAGGTCCAATGGAGTGGTAAACAAACCGTGGGCCAATCACGCGACTGACCCACGGTTGTTATCAAAGACTACAAAAGTCTTACAAACGACTTGCTTTGGCAAAAATTCACGCAGAACACAAGAAGTGTACAAGCAGACGCAGGTTAAGACTTTTGTAGTCTTCCCTGACTGAGCACCTATTCGACAGTCACGCTCTTGGCCAGATTGCGCGGCTGGTCCACATCAGCGCCACGCCGGACGGCCATCGCATAGGCCAGCCATTGCAGCGGAATGATGTTGAGCACCGGCGCAAGAAACTGCGATGCGACCGGTACTTCGAGTACGTGATCGGCTTTGCTGCGGGCCAGCGTGTCGCCTGCCTGTAGCAAACCGATGACGATGCCATTCCGTGCTTTCACCTGCTCCATCTGGCTGATCATCTTGTCGTAGACACTATCGCGCGGCGCCACAGTGACGACCGGCATCACCTCGTCGATCAGAGCGATGGGGCCGTGCTTCATCTCGCCGGCGGGGTAGCCTTCCGCGTGGATGTAGGAGATCTCCTTGAGTTTGAGCGCGCCCTCTAGTGCCACAGGATAGTTGATCCCACGACCCAAGAACAGGAAGTGCTGGCGCTTGAAGAAGATTTCCGCGAGTTCATCGTAGACCGGCAATGGCTCGGAGATTTGTCCCACCAGATCGGGCAGGCGGGCCAGGTCGTTCACGCTCTGCCGTAGTATGTCCACGGGTAGTGTGTCGCGGAGTTCGCCCAGATAGAGCGCCAGCAGGTAGAGGTCTACCAGGCTTGCAGTGAAGGCTTTCGTGGTCGCCACGCCGATTTCCAGGCCGGCTTGCATGGAGATGTACCCATCGGCGAGGCGTTGTGCCTGGCTGCCGATGACGTTGACGATGGACCAGAGTTTCGCTCCCTGCCGGCGCCCCTCTTCCATCGCTGCCAGGGTGTCCACCGTCTCGCCGGATTGAGTGATCGCTAACACCGCCGTGGTCGGCGTGATGAACGGATCGCGATAGCGGAACTCCGAACCGTAATCCACTTCCACGGGCACGCGCGCCAGCGTCTCTAGCATAAACTTACCCACCAAGCCGGCGTGATACGAAGAACCACACGCCGCGATGATGATGCGATCCAGCTTCTTGGCTTCCGCCTTGGTGAGTGGGATGCTTTCCAGCAGCACGTGATCTCGGCGGAAATCCACTCGCCCGCGGATGGTGTCGGTGATGGCGCGGGGCTGTTCCGAGATTTCCTTCTGCATAAAGTGCCGGTAGGGGCCTTTCTCTGCCGACACCGGATCCCAAGGAATCGCATGCAGCGTAGCACTTACCGGCGTCCCATCCAGCCGGAAAATCTCCGCACCGCTGGGCGAAACACGCGCCATCTGCCGGTTCTCGAGGAAGATCACATCGCGCGTGTATTCGAGAATCGCCGGGATATCCGAAGCGATGAACATCTCACCATCGCCTATCCCAAGCACGATGCCACCGGCGTTGCCGAGTCGCGCAACGACCAGACGTTTCGGTTCCTCAGGGCTAAGAAAGACAAAGGCGCTTGCCCCCTGGATGGACGGCAACGTGCGTTGTACCGCCGTCAATAAATCCACTCCGCCCGCCAGATAGCCATCCATCAAATGCGCCACCACTTCGGTATCAGTCTCAGAAGTGAAAACGACGCCTTCTTCCGCCATCTCCTGGCGCAGTTCAGCGTAGTTCTCGATAATGCCGTTATGGACAACGGCCACGCGCCCGTTCCGCCCTACGTGCGGATGGGCATTGCTCTCCGTCACACCGCCGTGCGTGGCCCAGCGTGTGTGCCCGATAGCAATATTGCCAGCTAGAGGCTTCTGGTACAAACGCTCCTGAAGGTTGCTCAACTTACCTACAGCGCGCTCGACCACGATACCACCGTTCTGATGCAAAACAGCGATCCCGGCGGAGTCGTAGCCGCGATATTCCAGCCGCTTTAGCCCGCCCAACACAATCGGTGCCGCCTGGCGCGGCCCAACGTAACCCACAATACCACACATTGTTCGCCTCCTGCGATAATAGTCGGATAATCTTTAGTTTGGTAGTCCATGCGGCAGCTAGCCGTGCGGCAGCTAGCCGTACAACAAACGGCTATCACAAAGCAAGCAGCCATGCACCGACACGCATACACGCACTGCACTTTGTGCAAAACACGGGAGATAGCCTGTCTGAAGAAGACGGCGTGGCACAGTGCCGCGGCAACCTGCCGCAATCATTCTACCGGGTTTGGTAGATAGCCCTGGGGTGCCTTTTGTTCCGGCGGTTTCCCACCGGTTTTGTGACACGACTTTCTCATTGGGAGGGGCGCGAGAGGGATAGGCTAGTCCCTGGCGGCATCCGCCGAAAATCCTGGTAATGGCAAACCTGCGAAAGCTGCCAACCGGATATATTCGATAAACCGCCACCTCGTCACCCGGCTTTCGCCGGGTCAGGCGCTTAAGGCCCCGAAAAGTTTACCGTATTGGCAATAGACAGCTCCTCCTTTGAATGCAGTCAGGTTGTCAGTAGTCGGATAGTCAGCGTCCGTTGCTGCTACAAAACCGCATTATACAGGGAAATGCACTGACAACAAGCGAACTCCGGACTACGGTCGTGCCGGATTTTGCGTCCGGTTCTGAAGCCGATTTGCCTGTCGCGTCAACCCGTTCAGGACAGTTTCGATATTATCACCTCGCAGCATACGATCAAAGGCTTGTTGAGCTGCATCGCTTACGGAGGGATAGGAGATGAGCTGCGGTTCGTAGACACTGTAGGGGAGCAGCGCAAGCGCCTGCAGCCATTGCGGTGAGAACTGCTCGCCCTCCACCTGCGCGGCAACACTGGCGCGAGTGGGGAAATCGCCGCTGGCGTACGCGTCGCTGACGCGCCCCCACTGCATCTGCTGCTCCGGTGCGGTAAGCCACTTGATGAAAATCCACGCGGCCAACTGCGTCTCGGGACTTGTGGCCGGGATAATGAAGTCGTTACCGTGGACAATTGGCGCGGGTTGCGTTGTACTGTATGGGAGGGTGGTCACACCCCAAACATCCGTATTTTCGGCGGTCTCCATCGCGTTTTGGTAGAGGGTAATGTCGGCGCTGGATCCCAGGATGAAAGGCGCACGCCGCGCAGCGAAGTGTACACTCGGTGTGCTGGTGATGGTAGAAGTAGAGGTAATGCATCCCTCGTCGTAGAGATCATTAAGGTACGTCATGGCCGCAACGACGGGTGGGGCATTGTAAGCATACTCGTCGCCATTCGCATTGAGGACCGCACCGCTGGCAGGTGACACACCGCCAAAAGCGGCTGCCCAGGCCGCTATAGAGGTCGCGTCGGTGCGAAGTACGTAACCGCTCGCGCCGGTCTCAGCGGCGTCTCTGGCCTTCGCAGCAGCGCAGGTCAAGGCTGCGAAGGCCTCAGTGCTGGTGAACGGCCCAGAATAACGCAGCGTCTCGAGCCACGTCTGATTGTAGAACAAGACCTCCACAGAACGGGTAAACGGAAAACCAAAGCGTTGACCATCAAAGGCCGGATGAACGCCCTGCTTCAGGAGCGGAGCGAAGAAATCTGCGCGCTCCTCCTCCGTGAATCCCCAGTCGGGATCGGCGATGTAGGCATTCATATCGATCAATGCATTTGCCAGAGCATAGACCGCCTGATCGTTCTGATCGCCAACCACCAGGCCGGGCAGTTCCTCCGTGGCGATGGCGGCCTCCATCTTGTCGTGAAGCGTGTCGCCCTGACTCTCGCCGATCACAATAATGCCGCACGGGTTGGTGGCATTGAAGGCGTCGATCATCGCTTGTAGACCAGTTTCGCGCACGCCATTGTAGGGGTGCCACCACGTCACCGTCTGCCCGCGCGGATCGATGCCTGCTAATGGGCCGGACGACGCGGGGCTACATAATCCTGTTCTGGGCGGGAGAATCCCTTCTGCCAGCATCTTCTTCTGGAGGTCGTTGGCTTTGGAATTCAATCGGCTCAACGTCCCCTGGATAGTGTTATCCTGCACGATCTGGTCAAAGGCCGCCTTCACTGCCTCGCGCACCACCGGATAAGAGACAAGCTGCGGCTCAGGGACGCCGTCTGGGAGCAAGGCGAACGCCTGCTCCCACTGCGATATCAATTCGTCTTCATCCAGCAACGCGACAACGCTTTCCCGAACAGGGAATTCCTCGTCGATGTGAATCCACCCGGCCTGCTGTTCTGGCGCGGCAAACCATGTGAGGAAGATCCACGCCGCGAGTTGCGTTTCGGGGTTGGTAGCGGGGATCATGAGATCGCTACCGTGGATCATCGGAGCCGGTTCGGCATCACCGCGTGGCATGGCGATCACATCCCATTCGTCACCGCTTTCAGCGGCGTTTTCTGCGGCGTCCATAGCGGCCTTGTAGACAGGAATATCGGCGCTAGAGCCTTGTACAAAGAGCGCTCGGCGCTCGGCGAATTGCACGGGAAGAGGATCTTCAGTAGAGAAATCGGCGCAGCCTTCGTCGTAGAGTTGCTTAAGAAATGTCACCGCATCGACGACGGCTTTATTGTTGTAGGAGTAGCCGGTATGATCATTGTTGAGGATGGTGCCGCCGAGGGCATCGGCCCAGGCGGCTACGGCGGAAGCGGCATCGCGAAACACGTACCCTGTGGCATCTCTAGTTCGCGCGGCGGCGCAGGCCATATCCTCGAACGCCGCAGTGCCGGTGGGGGGCTCGGAGAAACGGAGTTCTTCGAGCCACGTCCGATTGTAGAATAACACATCAACAGTGCGGGTGAGTGGAAGACCGAAAAGTGGGTCGTCATCGCCTTCCAGGAACGCCCCAACGAAGTCTCTTCGATCCTCCCGCGAAAGGCCCCACGTCTCGTCGTCGATATAGGCGCTTATATCGGCAAGGCCATTGGAGAGAGTGTAAAACAGTTGATCGTTCTGATCGCCGGCGATCAAGCCGGGCAACTCGCCCGTGGTAAGGGCTGCATGCATCTCATCGCGAAGGGCAGAGCCCTGATTCTCGGCAACGACGGTGATGTCGCACGCATTGGAGGTATTAAAGGCATTGATCATCGCTTGCAGGTCAGCTTCGCGCGCGCCCCTGTAGGAGTGCCACCAGATCACCGTCTGCCCACGCGGATCGATGTCTGCCAGTAGGCCGGATGACGTGGGGTTACACGGTTTGCGTTCCGTCTCTTGCAACGTTTCTTGGGAGGATTCGAGCGCCTCGCTAGTCGCTGCCGGGGGTGGCGCCGCGTCCCTCGTCCCACCGCAAGCAACGAGCACCGGCAGAACCAGCACGATTAAAGCCAGTACGACGACAAGGTTTCGCTTTTTTGTGCGCATATCAATCTCCTCCTGCCGTCAATAAAGTGGTCAGTGGCAGTGCAAAGAAGAGGCGTTTCTCAAGACATAGCTAACCGAATTATAACACCGCTGCCCGGACTTGCCAACGCTCGTCTGCTAGCATGACAACAAACACCGCTTGCCCGATTTCCTGTTGGATCTCCGCCGCCGGGTGGTCATCCAGGGCGCAGCCGTCCGGCCCGCGAAAGAGTTCGTCCGGCAGCACCAGCACGTCGCCGATCTCGTGCTCACGCAGTTCCGCCAGGATATCGCCCACTGTCAGCAGCCCGGCAACCGTCACGGTTTCGCCGAAGGCACGGTTGGGCACGGCGACGACGTCCACCGCGAGACCGGTCTGGGCGGTGAACGCAGCCGCTTTCTCGCGCAGCACCGGCGCAAAGAGCGCCCCCGTTACCCACGTCTGGCGTGGACCACCAAGCTGCGCCAGTTCGGCCTGAAGCGCATCCCATCCATCGAGGAATTGCCGAACCATGCCCACGCCGTTTTCGATAAGCGCCGGAAGCAAACCATCGTAGTCCATCAACGCCGGTACAGGGACACCCGCCCGCAAAAACCACTCATCGGAAGGATACACAAAACCGATGCCCAATTCGGCGCGCAGGCGGGCCTGCCAATCGAGCGTCTGCGCCAACACTATGCTGGCCTCAACATCGGTGTAAGGGCGCAGAGCCGGATTATGCCAACGCGTCAGCCCCACGGGCACCACAGTCACGTCGGCGACGGCGAGATAAAGCGAGGCCAGGTCGGCGATTGTACGGTCGAGATGCGCGCCATCATTGCGCCCAGGCACGAGCACGGCTTGCGTGTGGACTTCGATGTCCATGTCGGCAAGCCGCGCCAGGTGCTGCATAATCTGTCCCGCACGCGGGTTGTGCATCAGCCCAATGCGCACGTCCGCCTCCGTCGCATGGACCGAGACGTAGAGCGGGCTGAGGTGTTGTTCCTCGATGCGCTCCCAATCGCTTTCGTCCAGGTTGGTGAAGGTGATGTAGTTGCCGTGGAGGAACGAGAGGCGGTAGTCGTCGTCCTTGACGTAGAGTGCACCGCGCAGGCCGGGCGCCATTTGGGTGACGAAGCAGAAGTCGCAGGTGTTGCGGCACGCGCGGATTTTGCCGTCGAACAGCTCAGTCTCGAACGCCAGGCCCAGCGTTTGCCCGTAACGGCGATTGGCATACAGCGTCTTCTGCCGCCCCGCCCGTTCGATGCGGAATTCCAGCTCCGGCTCGGCGGCGTAGAACTGCACGTCGATCACGTCGCGCAGGGGCATCCCGTTGAGCGCCAACAGCGCGTCGCCCGCCCGCAGTCCCGCCCGCGCGGCGACGCTGCGTGGCGCGACGTCCGTGATCGGCGCCGGGTAATAGTCCGTCATTTTGGCCAGTTGACGATCTCGGATTTGTGCTCCGCCACGTAAGCGTTGGCCGGTTCCGCCCCGCACGCGCGGCAGGCGAGATGATAGGCCGAGTTCAGCGTGCCACACTCTGGACAGGCGTACCGTTCCGTCATCTCGACGAACCATTGCTCGTAGCCCGCCTCGCGGATGCGCGCCTGCGCCTCCCACAGCTCGATGCGATGCGGGCGGTCGGCCTGGAACGCCTTCAAGTCTTCGCAGGGATATTCGTCGCACAAGCCGCAGAAGTCCACCCCCTTCTCCATCGCGCAGGCATAGAGCGTGCACGATTCGCAGTAGCTGTACCGCCGTTCCGCACGGCAGCCGTCGCAGACCAGCGATTCCACGGGACGATTGCGTTGTCGCGCAATCTCTGCGCGTTTTTCGGGCGTCTCGTGCGCCGCGATGTAGATGATGCAGGCGGGACAAAACAACCCGCAAACGGCGGCCAGAGTCAAATCCGGTTCAGGATGTGCATCGTTCATGATTTCCTCCTGTTACAACTCCATTATCCCTTGAGCGAACGATAAATCAAGTTTCGTTTTGACAACCGCCCCGTTGTGTTTACAATAAGACAAAATACATAAAGAATCCTTTATGTATTCACATCACTCAGTTCACAGCGAAAAGGAGGGTTTTAGAATGGTAAAGAAGAAGGTTCGTGTCGCCATCATCGGGGTGGGTAACTGCACCTCGGCGTTGGTTCAGGGGGTCGAATTCTACAAAAACGCGCCAGATGACGCATTCATCCCCGGTCTGATGCACGCGCGGCTCGGCTCCTATCACATCAGCGACATCGAGTTCACGGCGGCGTTCGAGGTCAACGCGGAGAAAGTGGGCAAAGACCTGTCCGAGGCCATTTTCGCGCATCCCAACAACACGCTCAAGTTTGCGGACGTGCCGCACATGGGCGTCCCGGTGTATCGCGGGATGACACACGACGGCCTGGGCAAGTACCTTTCCGAGATCATCGAGAAGGCCCCCGGCCCCACGGCGGACATCGTCGGCATCCTCAAGGACACGAAAACCGATGTAGTGGTCAACTTCCTGCCGGTGGGCAGCGAGATGGCGACCAAGTGGTACGTCGAGCAGGTGCTGGATGCCGGGTGCGCGTTCGTCAACGGCATTCCCGTTTTCATCGCGCGTGAGGCGTACTGGCAGAAACGCTTTGCCGAACGCGGCCTGCCGGTCATCGGCGACGACGTGAAGAGCCAGGTCGGCGCGACGATTTTGCACCGCATTATTTCGAAGCTATTCGTGGATCGCGGCGTGCGCATCGACCACACGTACCAGTTGAACTTCGGCGGAAACACCGACTTCCTCAACATGCTCGAGCGCGAGCGGCTGGAATCCAAGAAGATTTCGAAGACGGCGGCCGTCACCAGCCAGGTGCCATACGACCTGGGCGCGAAGAATATCCACGTCGGGCCGAGCGACTACGTGCCGTGGCTCGAGGATCACAAGTACTGCCACATCAAAATGGAAGGCACGACCTTCGGCAACGCGCCGCTGTTGCTGGAAGCCAAAATCGAAGTGTGGGACAGCCCCAACAGCGCGGGCGTCATCATCGACGCCATTCGCACGGCCAAAATCGCGCTGGATCGCGGACTGGCGGGCGCGATCGTGGAACCGTCCGCTTACTTTATGAAATCGCCGCCGGTGCAGTTCCCCGACGACCAGGCGCGAGACCGACTCGAAGCCTACATCGCTGGTGACACAGTCACGGTGTTAGGGCCAGAGGCCGTCGAAGACAAGTAACGCCGTCTCTGCACAAAAATAAAAGCGTGATGCGTGACCTTTTTACGGGTCACGCATCACGTTTCACATAGCATACTTTAGCAGAGGCTGGCAATCACCATCAACAACCCCACCAACGCCAGCGGAATCCCCACAATTGCGCCGACAATGGTCAGGCTGACGATGACACCCGCGATCAGCAGCACCAGCCCCACGATCCCCACGACCAGCCGCCCGGTCAGGCCGATGATCCAGAAGATCAACTTGAAGAGCAAGATGAATGGGAAAAAGAGCAATTTGATTAAGAATTTCATGGTTTTCCTCCTAAAACGAAATGATTGTGTAACTCGTAATTCGTGATTCAATTACACATACATTACGTAAGTAAATTACGAAGGTTGCATAAGTTGTGGAAATTCCTTGGCAGAGGCCAGACTACAAAAGTCTCATGTGGGATCGCGTTGACAAGGACCTCGTCAAACGAGAATCGCGCCAAGTGCAGGTCTGCTGAGACTTTTGTAGTCTTTGTTGCATGATGCGATAGCTGTGTGGGGAGCACACTTGTTCGTGGGTAGGGGTTTCTGTGGTACAATCAAGTCATAGGT
>JBNGDO010000126.1:0-3372 GCA_049975385.1 Anaerolineae bacterium
GGGATGAGCAGGACGATAGAAGATGTCTTCCACCGGCCCCAACTCGACGATGTTGCCGGCGTACATCGTGGCGACGCGGTCCGCCAACTCGGCCGCCGTCGCCAGGTCGTGCGAGATAAAGAGCATCGCAAAGCCGATCTCCTCCTTGAGCCGCCGCAGGAGGTCAATAATCGTCCGCTGTGTCAGGATGTCCAGCGCCGTCGTCGGCTCGTCGAGGATGAGCACCTGTGGATCGAGCAACAGGCTCATCGCCAGGAGCACGCGCTGGCGCATCCCGCCGCTCAACTCGTGTGGATAGGCATCGATGACGCGCTTGGGTTCCAGTTGCACGTATTCCAGCAGTTGCAGGGCGCGTTCCCGGACCTGGTGGCGCGGCATGTTGCCGTGGGCTTTGGCCGTGTCGAGAATCTGATCCCAAATCCGCAACACCGGGTTGAAAGCGTTCAACGCCGACTGAAAGACCATCGCACACTCGGCCCAGCGGAAACGACGCAGCTCACTCTCTTTGAGTGAGAGGACGTCGATACCCTGATTGCCGCGCCAGTACGTGATCTCGCCCTTGGGGATGCGCGCCGCCTGCACCAACAGACGAATCAACGCCACCCCAAACGTGGTTTTGCCGCAGCCACTTTCGCCGATCAACGCCAGGCTTTCGCCTTTCGCCAGCGATAGACTGACCCCGCGCACGGCCTTCACAACCCCGCGCTCAATCTGATATTCCACCCACAAGTCTTCGACCGTGAGCGGCACTTTTGCCCTGGAAGCATCAGCGACTTTGTTTTCCATCTTGCTTCTTGCCCCCTGTTTCTTTCATCCCGTGCGCAAGCGTGGGTTGAAAATTTCTTCAAGTGAACGGCTCATCCACACAATCGAGAGTTGGAAAAGCGCAATCGCCGTCACCGGTGCCATAATGAAATAAACGCTGTCCTTAAAGAAAATCGCGCCCTGCGTCCAGGCCAGGTTGATCATCACGCCCCAGTTGCGGGTCAAGGGCACCAGTCCCAAGAAGACGAGGCCCACCTGCGCGTAGATCGCGGACGTCATCCCGAAGGTGAAGCTGATGGCGATGTAACTCAGCATATTGGGGAGCACTTCCGAGAAAATGATATGCCACATCCCCAAATCCAGCGCGGTGGCGGCCTCGATATAATCGCGCTCTTTGATCGAGAAAACCTGCGCCCGAATCGAACGGTACAAGCCAGCCCATGAAAGCACAGAGAGCAGCAGCGCCAGGAACAGCATATTGTCGAGTTTGACCAGGGTCGCTAACACCGCCAGCAAGGGAAAACGCGGTATGGTCAGCCAGATGTCGGCCAGCATCGTCAAAAACGAATCAAATCCGCCGCCGATGAGCGCGCTTAGCGAGCCGAGCGCCACACCGATGAACGTCGAGATAATGCCGGTCAATAGTGCCATCTGGAGAATGTCCCGCCCGCCGTGCACGATCTGCGACAGAATGTCCTTCCCCTGGCTGTCGGTGCCGAGCAGATGTTCTCGTGAGGGCGGCACGTAAATCTTGGTGATGTCGGCAGATGTCGCCTGCGGTACAAACCACGTTCCCACCGTCGTCATCAATACAAAAAAGATGAAAATGAGAAAACCGACAAATCCGGTTTTGTTGCGGCTCATCAACTTCAGAAAGCGGCCAATGCCGCGCAGCACGCGACCAGGCCAGTAGCGAAGACCGGTCTTCGGCATTAAAGCTTGTGTCGTCATCGTTCACCTCCGGCAACCCGCACGCGGGGATCGAACCACCCATAGATAAAGTCTGCCAGCAAGTTGGAAACGACCACCGAGATCGTGATAATCAAGAAAATGCCCTGCATCAGCGGATAGTCACGGGTCGTGAGTGCCGCCAATAGCCGGTAGCCAATCCCCTGGTAGACGAAGATGCTCTCGATGAGAATCGAACCGCCAACGACGAAACCGATGCTGATCAGCAGTTGCGTGATCAGCGGCAACATCGCGTTGCGGCCCACGTAGGCCGTGGTGATGCGCCCTTCAGAGAGACCGCGCGCCCGCGCCACCGCCACGTAATCCTCGCCCAGGGTCCCGATCGTGCTGCTCTTCATCGACAAAATCCACGAGCCGATGGTCGAGAGCACGTACGTAAGAATAGGCAGTGCCGCGTGAAAGAAAATATCTTTGATGAAGACCCACGTGAAGCCCGGTTGAATACCCGGCGACCGCGAGCCGCGCATCTGGTGAATGGGAACGAGGTTCCAGTAAACGCCCAAGTAGACGAGCAAAACGATGCCGATGATGTAGTTGGGAATTGAACTCAAGACCGAAGCTATCCCGGATATTGCCGGTTCCCACAGCGCCTGGCGTTTGTAGGCCAGCAGCATCCCGATAAACACACCTAAGATAAAGCTGATAATCAGGCCTAATCCCACGCTGAACAACGTCCAGGGGAGGAACGCCACGATGATTTCCCACACGGACGTACCCGGTGAGCGCAACGATGTCCCGAGGTTGCCATGCGCGAGCTGTACCATATATTCGAAGTACTGCTCGTGGAGCGGCGCATCCAGATCAATGGCGAAGAGCGAAGCCGCTTGGTCGCGCGCTTCTGCGTACGGCAGGCTATACTGTACGATCAACTCGTTGATGTACACCTCGATCGGGTTCGAGGGCATCAAGCGCACCAGGAAAAAGATCAGGCTGGTGACGAACCATATCGTGAAGATGGCGCGCGAAATCATCCTGACGACGTAATTCGAGGTGATGCGTTTGATCCAGCGCCGCAGGGGCATCTTTTTGGGAACAGTTTGCGTGCTTATAGCTGTGCTGCTCAACGGAACCTCCCTTCACAGTTTGTATTCAGTCGCTTCTGCTGTATAACAACGACTGAAGTCGTTACTACGTGTAGAGCCAATATTGACGGGATGTTTGCTCGAAATCGGCCACATCGTTTACCCATCCCTCGACCAACTCGGTCACACCCACACCTGCGTCGATGGTACACCGTACCTGATCCGTACCCGCCAACAGGTCAATGTGCGGATGCGCGCCCTCCCAACTCTGCGGCAGCCACGCGAACTCCGCCGGATACAGCGCCTTCAATGCCGCAAGCAGGTGCAAGCCCATCGTCACCGGGCGGAACGCGACACGGTCGGTCACGTGAATCTGCACGCCCCTACAGATTTCCCCGGCATACTTCGAGGCTGCCGGAAGCAACTCCGTAGGACGAAACCGCACTCCCGGCAACGCCAGGCCGTTCAAATACGCCGCCAGCACCGCCCCATCGATCCACGGCGCGCCACAGACCTCGAACGGCAGCGCCGTCCCGCGTCCTTCGGAGACGTTCGTGCCTTCCAAAAAGCACATGCCCGGATAGACCACCGCCGTCGAAACGTGCGGCATGGCGGG
>JBNGDO010000126.1:3472-12002 GCA_049975385.1 Anaerolineae bacterium
TCCAGCACCACGACCGGCACATCTGCCTTAGCCGCACCCTTGAGCACATAAAACAGCGTGCTGATGAAGGTATAAAACCGCACACCCACATCTTGCATGTCCAAGACCAACACGTCCACATCCGCCAGCATATCCGGCGTCGGCTCCTGCGTTGTCCCATAGAGACTGTAAATAGATAGTTGGGTGTCCCTGTAAACGGCATCGCGCACCTTCTGGCCGTCGGCCACAGCCCCGGAGAAGCCATGCTCCGGCCCAAACAGCGCCGATAACACCACGTCACACTGTAAAAGAGCAGTGACGCAATCTGTGAGATCGCTGGTCACGGCGGCAGGATGCGTCGCCAATCCCACGCGCTTGCCCTTGAGCTGCGCTGCCCCACCGGAAATCAGACAATCCAACCCCGTCAGCACAGGCATAACCGACTCACCGGCGGAAAGGGAACAGCCCCAACTCATGATGCATCAGCAACGCCGCCGCACCGCGCAGCACAATATCGCCGCCCAGACTCACAAAATCCACTTCGGATGCTTGCGAAAGCGCCGCGAGAGAACGCCGCGTCAGTTCTTCCTTCATAGCGTCGAGCAAAAACTGCCCAAAACACAAAAGGCGCCCCGCGATCAGAATGCGACACCCACCGAGAATCCCCACCAAACTCGCTGCTGCCGCGCCAAGGTGCTGCCCCACCTCGTGGATTACTTGACGCGCCGCTTCATCACCGGCATCGAAGGCTTGGCGTAACGTTTCGAAGGTGATCGCTTCGGGGTCGGGAGCTAATTGATTAAGCATCGACTGTGGCATATCTGTCGCGAGAGCGCGCGCCCGCCGAACGATGCCGCGGTTGTTAATGAGCGTCTCCAAACAGCCGGCGTTCCCGCACTGGCAAGGCTCGCCGTTTTCGACCACGGTCACGTGACCGATCTCCCCGGCTCCCAACGGGTTGCCGTGAAACAGCCGTCCGCCAAGCACAATCCCGGCGCCTACACCCTTGCCGATGTGAATGACCACCAGGTCCTTCGAGCGATTGTTTTCTCCAAAAGTGTATTCGCCCAGCGCCGCCACCTGACAGTCATTCGCCATGTAGACCGGCAATTGATAGCGCGCCTCAAGTAAATCCCGCAGATGAACGTCGCGCCAGTTGAGGTTCACAGCCTGGTAGATGATGCCGTCTACAGCATCCACCAAGCCCGGCGTGCCTATGCCAATACCGAGTAAGGGATGCTGCGCTGCCGCGACCAACGCGTCGACCAGGGTGTAGACCAGGTTCAGGGCCGCCTCCCCATCGTTACCCGGCAGAGGAAGGCTCGCGCGATGGTGGATGTCACCACGCAGATCGATCAGCGCGCCGCGAAAATCCTCACGCGCCAGGTCAAGCCCAATGAGACAGCGCGAACTCGCGTCTACGCGCAGCAAGATAGCACGTTTGCCACCGGTGGAAGGGGCATGCCCGACCTCTTCAATCAGCCCTTCATCCATCAACTCGGCAACGACGTCGGAAACTGTGGGACGTGTCAGGCGCGTGATCCGCGCGATCTCGGCTCGGCTGATCTCTCCACGCTCATAGATGGTGCTGAACACCAACTGCGTGTTGTGAATTCGCGTCTGCTCGTGCGTTGCTTTTTTTGCCACAGCCTGCGCCTTATGGTGATAAAAAAGAGAGGGATGTTAGAAAGTTAATTTTACTTACGAAGTAAGTATACATCTCTTTAAAACGTTTGTCAAGCATTTTTCCAGCCCACAAATTGCTCCGAGGGGATCGTCAGATCCCCGTTCTGGTCTGGAGCTGGCGATCCAGAAAGAGCGTCACCGTCTACTGAGTCTGCCGATGCTACCACAGCCGTTCGGGATAAACGCCCTGTTCGATCAACGCGCGAATCGCCTGCTCGACGCGCTGCCGGTCCTCTTTGTACGTCACCCCAAACCACTGCGCATCGCTGGTGAGCACTCTGACGCGCGCGTTCTTCTCCTGCACCAGGTCGCCCACAATGTTAGGCAAGAAGAACTCGGCCTTGAGCAAATCTTGGGCATTTTTCTGGAGGAACAGCGGGAAGCGGCGCTCCAATTCGCCGAACAAACTCAGGGTGAATCCCCAGATATTCATCGAGACGGTAGCGCGCGCGGGGATGTCGATCCAGGTTGCGCCGTCTTCAGTGTAAGCGATCTGGTTCCCGCGCCGTTCGATGTGCGTGCGCTCGCGGATGTAAACGAGGAAACCATCGTCATCCACGGTGCAGACGCCGCGCGAGACGTGCCCGTGCTCGGTGATCGTATTCTCCAGGACGTAACCCACCATACAGTAGTCGTAGACGCCGCCTTTGTCTTCCGCCAGAGCAAGATACCCGGCCAACGTCTCAAAGGCGGCACGCCCGTAGAAATCGTCGGCATTGATGACCGCGAACGGTCCGGCGACCTCGTCCCGGCAACTCAGCACAGCTTGCCCAGTGCCCCAGGGCTTCCGGCGCTCTGGCGGCACCACAAAGCCAGGTGGCACATCCGCCAACCGCTGGATGACGTAGGCCACGTCACAATGCTGCTCGATGGTCGTCCCGAAGCGCTCCCGGAACGGCGCTTCGATGGCTGCATTGACGACGAAGACCACCTTGCCGAATCCGGCGCGCAGCGCGTCGAAAACGGCATAGTCGAGCAACGTCGCGCTATGTGGGCCAACCGGCTCGATCTGCTTGATGCCGCCATAGCGACTTCCCAGTCCAGCAGCCATCACGATCAACGTAGGATTTACAGTCATAGATTCTCCTTAAAGTAAGGGTAATTGGTAATGAGTAAAGAGTAAAGGGGAAGGTAGTTTCAGTTCACTTTCTTCTCGCGACTCATTTTACTCGTTACCCACTACCCATCACTCATTACTCATTACTCGTTACTCGTTACTCGTTACTCGTTACCCTTTACACCAACGCCTCAATGCGTCAACGTCACCTTTTGCAGGCCGCGCGGGGCTTCGGTGTCGTAGCCTTTGGCGCGGGTGAGATAGTAGCTGAAGAGCTGTCCCGGCACAATCGACACCAGCGGACTGAGCCACTCGGGCATATTGAGTGATAGGCGCAAAGAGGTATGGGCGAGCGATAGCACTTCCTCACGATTGGAAATTGCCAGCAGTTCAACACCTTGCTCTGTGACCAGATCTTTCAATAAAGCAAGCATATCGTTAAAAACGGCCCCATCCGGCACAACCGCCAGCACAGGAAAGCCCTGCGAAACGACAGCGACGGGTCCGTGCTGGAAATCGGCGGAGGAGTACGGCGCGGCAATGATGTAGGCCAGCTCCTTCATCTTCAACGACCACTCGAACGCCGTCGCGTAGTTGAAGCCGCGCCCGAGCACCACACACTGCTCCATGTAGCGATAGCGCTCGGCGGCGCGCGCGATGACCGCATCGAGAGCCAGGGCTTGCTGCACGAGCGCCGGAACACGCTCCAGATCGGGCCAGCGATCCTCTGCGTCCCCCTCTAACTCACTCAGCGCCACCGAGAGCATCGCAATCGCCATCAACTGCGCGGTGTAGCTCTTCGTGGCAGCGACCGCCACCTCCGGCCCGACCTCCACGTCGATGACGAATTGCGCTGCCTGCGCCAGCGGCGACTGCGGCGCGTTGACGATCGCCAGCGTCGGCGCGCCCTGGCGCTTGGCCTCGACCATCACCTGCACGATATCCGGCGACCGGCCCGACTGCGAGATGCCCATCACCAGCGCGTTCTTCAAGCTTGGCGGTTTGCCGTACAGGCTGAAGAGTGACGGCGTCGCCAGCGCCGTCGGCAACCGGTTGAACGCACCCCACAGGTATTTGGCATACAAACCGGCATTGTCCGAGGTGCCGCGTGCCACCAAAAAGAGATAGCGAATATCGTGTTCGCGGAGCGCCACGGCGATCGCGCGCATCCGGTCTTTCTGGCTTTCCAGCAACCGCGCGAGCACTTCCGGTTGTTCGAAGATTTCCGACTTCAGGCTCATATCATTGTCCTCCAAATTTCTCAATCCGTGTAGTCACTTCCTGCGCAAACCGCGTGATAAAGGACAGCGTGTATCCCGTTATGCTCAAATTCGGGTCTAAGATCAGCGGGGTGAGGTCCATCGCAAAAATCAAGCCCGTGGCGACATCGGTATCGTGCGAGGCGAAGTAAGTGGCGTTGGCCTGCCGCCGTCCCATCGTCGCCAGGTCGTAGCGTTTGCCGCCGCATACCTGCGAATCGAAAACGCCTAGCAGCGCGGCCTGCAGTCCCTCGTGCGTCGAAACGTCGAACGTGACCTTGTCCGTGTCCAGCAGCCAGTCCAGATTGCGCCACACCTCGCAGCCGTACAGATGCTTGGGACGCATCTCGGCAGGCAAGCGGCGCAGCGCCTCGATCACGCGCAGCGTCACCGCGACGTGCGTATCGTGCTTGTCGGCGAGATTGTGCGTGTAGACCACCTCAGGCTGCGCCAGGCGAAACAATGCGTACAAATCTTCGACGGGCGCTTCATTGGCCCTATCCTTGACCACTGAACTGGGGTAATCCAACAGCACTTGCGCGCCATATTCGCCGACGACGGCCGCCTTCTTCTGTTCCCTGCGGCGCACGACCTGCATCTCTTCGTCGGTGTAATCGCGGTACAAATCCGCGCGCGGCGATCCCGCACCGTTGGTCACAACAACGCCGGTAAACCAACAGGTATCACATTGAAAACCTTCGAGGATGCCGTCAAAGGCCATAATTTCCAGGTCGTCCTGATGCGCGCCAATCGCTATGTGCGTAGTGCGCGCCAGCGCGGCCTCTGCCGGAAGCCCGTCCGGCACAAAAATCTCTGCCGTCTCACGATGAAGGTTCATCATCAACTCCTTGCTTGGGGTAACGTGTAATGAGTAACTGGTAATTGGTAACGAGTAACTGGTGAGTCGCAGTTAACGCTCCCTGATTACCAATCACTAATCACCAGTTACCGATTGCCAGTCACCGATTGCCAATCGCCGGAAGGCTGGCCGCCGCGATGGCCTGCCCCACACGGCGGCTCTTTTCGTCGGGCAGTTGGATGTGGATGCGCGCTGCCAGCTCGGGAAATTCCTCGCCCAGCACCATGTTCGCACCATCGAGGATGAGTTGTCCGCCCTTGCCGGACGTGCAGCGTCCCAGGATGAGGACGTGACGCAACTCGTAAAAGTCGGTGTAGTGCGCGATGGCGTAGCCCATATACACACCCATCGTCTCCCAAATCCGCCGTGCGCCCGCGTGACCTGATTCCAGCTTTTCCTGGACGAACTTCAGCTTTGCCGCCGGGGTGACTTCCTCCGGGATGGTGATTGCCGCGCGCGGAGCCAGGCGGAAGACGCACTGCTGCGAAAAATAGGTCGCCCCCACCCCACGGTCACCCGACCACTCATCCACGGAAGCGTCGGGATTGTAGTCCACCGGCGCGAAGGCCAGCTCGTTGAGCCATCCAGTGATCGTCCCATCCAGCGCGACGTAGCCGCTGGCCTGGCTCGATCCCAGGGCAATGCCGAGTACACCACTGTCTTCCAGCGACATCGCGCCCGCCAGCGCCGTCACGTCACCGTCATTCACCATTTCGAGCGGCGCGCCCATCTCGTCACGGATGCGAAGGAAGAGCGTCCTGATCTCGTCATAACGTTCTTTGGGAACAGCGCGAAACAGTGAGGCTACCCGGACTTCATTATCGACGTAGATGCCAGCCGAACTGCCCCCAATCGCATCCACGCGGGGCAGCTTTGCCGCCGCCGCGCGTAGGCTCGCCATGATCTCGCGATAATGATACTCAGGATCGCTATGGGTACTCGGCTCCCATACCACTTCTTCACTAAAAATCGCTTCGCCATCCACCACGGCGGACACTTTGCGATCCGAAGCGCCAAGGTCAAAGCCGATGCGGCAGCCCTCAAGGTGACGGCCCAACGGACGACCGCTCTCCCGTGCAGGGGGAACATCTTCAGGCTTACACGGGACAATGGTGAACGGGCGCTCGTACACATCCTTGCCCATAAAGCGGTAGTCGAACGCGCGCTTGCCGCCGGGGGCATAGATCGCTTGCAGAGCCGTGCCGATGTTCGACGGACCACCCACATAGACGCGCCAGCCACCGCGCTGCCAGAGCAGGAATTTGAATAACCGCTCAGCATAGGATAGATTTGCGCCAGCCTGAGGATGCCCGTTGGGGAAAACGCGCGTCTCGAAACGCGAAATGATGCCTTCAAGCTGCTCCACACCGAAAATCAGCGGAACACCACCACCCGCAGCGGCAACGGTTGATTGGAAAGCACGATTTGCCAGAATCGCGGGCCGAAATCCCGGATCAAGTGGGGGCGTAAACCGAGGTTTTACGAGTTGAAAATCCTGGCGCATCACCATCTCCTCTGAGAGTAAATCAGATAGTCACCGGTCTGGTAGTCGTTAGTTTGGTAGTTGAAGCGCGAGTGACTGCCACGCACTCATTCGGCACGGAGTTAAGAGAAAGTCACAAGGCGTCGGGGTACTTAGAAAGTTAATTTTACTTACCAAGTATTATAGCGCAGAACAGGGGTATTGTCAAGATGCAAATGTGGAAAAGGTTGAATTTCATCAATCCTGCTTGGAGGATAACGCCAATTCTTCGTTTTTAGGATTTGTAGAAGAATAATCGCCCGAAGACTGTCATCCCGAGGCACAGCGAGGGATCACGTTCCGCTTAACCTGGAATCTCGTTTTTCACTAAGCCTTACTCGACAGCAACGAGATTCCTCACTCCGCGCCGCTGCTTCGCAGTGGTCCGCTCCGTTTGGAATGACAGTGTAGTAACAATTTGTGATCTACTGAGACTACGAGACTATATGACTAAAGACTATCCGACTCACCTGAGCCATTTCTGCTGCGCACCAGCAGCGTCCAGGTGCCTTTTTGAACGGCTCTGTTGTTTTGGTTGAAGATAGTAACGTACAACGTGACCAGACCGCCGTCATAGCCGGGCATCTCGCGCTTTTTGTTGACCTTGAGTGTGGCCCAGATTGTGTCGCCAACCTTGACTGCCGCACGGTATTTCCAATCCAGACCCACGAAAGCATCGATGGAACCGCTCAGATAGCCCAGACTGCTGGCCAATCCTGTACCGATAGATAGAACCAGCGCCCCCTGCACAATCAATTCTCCGAAGGGTGTAGAAGCAGCGAAATTTTCATCGGTGTGCAGCGGGTTATAATCCCCGGACAGCTTGGTGAAAGTCTCTAAGTCTTCTTTGGTAATCGTGCGCCGGTCGGTCTCAAAACACAGAGCGGGATGCAAATCTTCGTAGTACAGTTTCTCGGTGGGCATAACTACCTCCAAGTCACTATCTCGGGAGTCAAAACTGAAAGTCAGAGCGCGCGTTGTACTTGCTCAAACAAGACTTCGTACTCCGCGACCGTGCGCTCAGAGGAGAAGCGCTCGGCGATTTCGTCGCGGGGCCGGACATAGGCATCGCGGTGATCCAGGACCTGCAGCATAGCCTCCGCCAAGCCGTCAGCGTCGCCGATAGGAGCAATCTCGCCCATACCGGTCTGCTGGATAGGCTGGCGCACGCCGGGCAGGTCACTGGCGACGCAAGGGACACCACATAGCATCGCCTCTACCTGCACCAGTCCAAACGATTCGGTGGAATTGAGGCTCGGCACCACGAGCACGTCCAGGTTGGGGTAGAAGGCCGCCATCTGGACCGGGTCCAACACGTCCAGGAACTTCCATTTGCCCATATCCTCGTAGCGGCGGATTAGCGGTTCCAAATTACGGGCGTAAGTCTCCTCTGCCAGCACATTCTGGTACTGTCCGGCGAAGAGGATGCGCGCGTCGGGATAACGTTCCAGGATACGTGGAAAGGCATTGAGCAGCACTTCCACGCCCTTCTCCGCGGCCATGCGCGCCGCCATCCCGATGACCGGATGGGCACGTTGAGGATTGTGCATTTTGGCAAAGGCCGCAATGCCGGAAGCCGTCATCGGCGGCAATTCCACTGGCGGCGTAATGACGTGCAGCTTATGGCTGAACCGGCTCAGAAACGGCGAATGCTCCGCGAAATCCTGGGTGTAGGCAACGACGCGATGGGCGCATTTCCCCGCCAGAGCGTTCATCCCATCGACGACGCGATTTACAATCCAATTGAACCAGCCCGACGTAAGTTGCAGATCGCAGTGATAGGTGAGGACGGTCGGCTTCTTGAGCAGCCGTCCACGCAGGGCGACGCCCGCCGCATCGAACTGGGGCAGGTGCAGGCTGATGACATCGGCTTGCGTGACCAGCTTCCACGCCAGGAAGCCAAACGTAGGCATAATCACGCCCTTGCTGATGCGGAAGAGCACCGGCGCGCGCACGATGTGCACGCCGTCGACGGTTTCCTCGCGCGGCAAGTGCCGGCTGTAGTGCGAAGTAAGGATCGTAACTTCGTGGCCATGCCGGGCCAAGCCCTTCGCCAGCCGCTCCGCATAGATGGTCAAACCGCTGGTGTGTGGGCGGTAATACGTCAAAACGATGAGAACGCGCATAAACGACTCCGTAGTGTGTAACGGGTAATGAGTAATGAGTAA
>JBNGDO010000126.1:12102-15465 GCA_049975385.1 Anaerolineae bacterium
GAGTAATGAGTAATCAGGAATCAGTATCCAGCATCAAGTATCCAGCATCCACCATCAAACAAACAAGGCCCGGTTTTCCTCAACCCAGTGGTAGAGGCGCGTGATGCCTTCTTCGA
Source organism: Anaerolineae bacterium (assembly GCA_049975385.1). Classification (GTDB taxonomy): domain Bacteria; phylum Chloroflexota; class Anaerolineae; order B4-G1; family SLSP01; genus DSWT01. The sequence continues at coordinate 12,219 of JBNGDO010000126.1, forward strand.
CGCCGATTTTGGGACGCCACGCCAGGTATCCGGCGGCTTTGCGGATGTCGGCGACGAAGATACGCTGGTCGCCAGGCCGCCAGTTGCTCCACTGCACCGGGATTTCGTGCCCGGTCAGCCGTTCCAACAGCGGGCGGAACTCTTGCCATACGGAGAGCTGATTCGCCGGGCCGCCGCCAAGATTGAAGATTTGCCCGGCAACCTGGTTGATATTGGTAACGGCAGCGTCATAAGCATCCAACAGATCTTCGACGTAGAGCAAATCGCGCACCTGTTTGCCATCTCCGTAGATGGTGATGGGGCGTCCCAGCACCGCCGCGATGATGAACCATGCCACCCAGCCTTGATCTTCGACACCGAACTGCCGGGGGCCATAGATACAGCTTTGCCGGAAGACGACGGTGGGCATCCCATAGATGCGCGCGTAATCGCGCACATACTGATCGCCCGCGCCTTTCGAGACGCCATAGGGCGAGTGGAAATCGAGCGGGTATGTTTCCGGAATGCCACGGGGATAATCGCGGTAGGCGTAGCGCGTCTCTAGTTCTTCCACGATCAGCGATTCCATGCCTCCGTACACTTTGTTTGTTGAAGCGAAGAGCAGCGTGGGGTGCTGCGGCGCCAGCCGCGCGGCTTCCAACACGTTGAACGTGCCGGTGACATTGACCTCGAAATCTTCACGCGGATGTAGGACAGAGGTCGTCACGGCAACTTGTGAAGCCAGGTGGACGATGACGTCCACGTCGCGCACGACGCATGTGACCAATACTGCATCCCGCACGTCGCCATTGACGAGGGTGAAGGCGTCGGGGCCAAACGTTGCCCGCAGCCAATCGAGGTTAGCCAGCGCACCGTGCCGGGAGAGATTGTCCAAGATGGTCACACGTTCCCCGCGTTGCAGGAGCCGGTGGACGTAATTCGAGCCGATAAAGCCGGCGCCGCCGGTGATCAAATAGTGCATTGTAGAACCCTCCGTATTACGGTAAATCGGGAGAATTTAATTCTGGCGAGGCTTCAACCTGCTGCGCGTTGCTGACGAGGCTCTTGAAAGAGATGCCCCAGATCAGGAGCGTTATTGCCCCCAAGATGATGCCGGTGAGATAAGCGAGTGCGTGGACGATCACGGCGTAGGTGAAACCAGATTCGCGGACGATGTCGAAGCCCCAAAAGAGCGCCTCGCGCACGGCGAAATGGAACGATCCCAGGCCGCCGGTCGCCGGGAACACCATCCCAAAGGCGCTGGACCAGGTGGTGACCATCGCTTTGAGCAGGCCGTTGCCGGGAGGCAGGAACGCGCGACACGCTTGCAGTCCCGCCAGAAAATAGAGCACTGTGACGACCCACAGTACTAGCGACCACAACAACATCGCCGCCCCCTCGCGCGCCGAGCGCAGCGCAATAAAGCCGTCCAGCGCGTGCTGCACGGGCTTCAGCCAACGTTCGGGATTGGCAACGCGCAGCATCTCCAGCACCCGCCGCGCCAGCGCCTCGATTTTCTGTGGGAACAGCGCCACCAGGACGAACATAACGAGCATCCCCAAAGCCAACACACCGCTGAGAACGATGATCAGTTGGAAAGAAAGCGAACCGCCCAGTTGCCCACCCGCAAGATACGTGCGCAATCCAGGCACAAAAGGCAACGTCCCCACGAGCATAATGACGATGAGGAACATATCCAATACGCGCTCCACCACAACCGTCGAGAGCGCCGCCATCACCGAAACCGGCCCACGTGTGGCAGCGGCGACGGCGCGCGCCGGATCGCCGGCTCGTAAGGGCAGCACCCCGCTGACCAGATAGCCAATGTTGATCAAACCGAAGGCATCGCGCCAGGAGAGCTTACGTCCCAACAAAATCCGCCAGCGTTGTGCGCGGACGACGAGCGTCAGCAGAATGAGCGCAAGGGTCAAGATGAGCCATCCCCAGTGGACTTGTTGCAAGGCCGCGCTCACCTCGGCAAAGTTTACGCCATGGAGCGCGGCATAGAGGGCCAACGCGCTCAAAACCAGGGTCACGATGATTTGCAGGCTTCGCTTTTTCATAAGCGATATTATACCACAGGGAGTACATTTTGAAGACCATTTTGCAGAGTAATCTTTGCCTTTTCCTCATTCGACGCTATCATTTGTTTGATGGAGGAGGTAATGATGGCAATGTTATCGATTTTTATGGACAGCACCTCACCATCAACAATGCGCGGCTGGCGCGGTCGTGACCCATATCTGGCGCAACCAGATGGAGGACAGGTAGGCAGTGATGGACAAATGTATGACATTCGTGTTGGGGGGTGGCGGCGCGCGTGGCGCGCTGCAACTCGGCGCACTACGCGCGCTGTTCGAAGCCGGCATCCAGCCGGACCTGCTGGTGGGCACGTCGATTGGAGCAGCCAATGCGACCGGGCTGGCGCTATGGGGCGTCAACCAAACCGGAATAGAAGCTTTGGAACGAAGCTATCAGAAAATGGCCGATTCCAACTTGCTGAATCCGCGTTTCGCCCAATTGATACGGCGACTCCTATCTGGACATCCAAGCCACTATGGCAGCCGCCGGGTTGCAGAGTTCTTCATCGCCCAAGGTATCACCCCCGATCTGTGCTTTGGGCAAATCACCGGCGTCCGCCTGGCTATGGTGGCTGCCGACCTGGTTTCTGGCGACCCGGTCATTTACGGTCAGAACCCAGAACAATCGATCCTGGAAGCGCTGTTAGCCTCCGTCGCCCTGCCACCCTGGTTCGCGCCGGTCGAACATGACGGACACTTTATCGTAGACGGCGGCGCCCTCAGCAACCTGCCCATCGAACCCGCCATGCGTATGGGCGCGATGGAAATCATCGCCCTCGACGTGGATGATCCAGGCACGGTAGCGGAACATCCACAGGGGCTTAACCAGGTCGTGGCAAAACTTATTTTCACCGTCAGCCAGCGGTATATTCAACTGGAAACCGCACTGGCAGAGGCTCGTGGCGTGCCCGTCCATCGTATCGAATTACGCTGTCCCGAAACGACCCAGCTCTGGGACTTTCAAAACTACCGGCAGTTGATCCAGGCCGGCTACGAAACCGCCACCCGCGAAATGCCCGGTTGGGCCAGGGGCAGCTAGACTGGCCGGCGACAGGGTGACACCGCGATCATTTTCGGATACTTTCTCATAAAAATCATTCACGTCTCCAAGTCAAAGAGGATAATATGCTCCTAGCCGTAGACGTAGGGAACACCAACATTGTCTTTGGCCTCCACGACGGCACAAC
>JBNGDO010000127.1:0-11929 GCA_049975385.1 Anaerolineae bacterium
CAATATCCGGGCGGACTGCGCGGATAACATCCAACGACGCCAGCGCCTCCTCGATCTCCAACTCGAAGATGATCGGGCCATCGAAGTTCACTTCGGTCAACCGGTCGAGGAAACGCGGCAAATCCAGGTCGCCGGTTCCCAGGACGCTATGATCCTTGCCGTAGACGATCTCCTGCTGCGACGCCGGAACGGGGGAGTCGTGCAGGTGGATTTCGGCCATGCACGGCAGGCACAGCTCCAACGCGTCGAAGAATTCCACGTCGCCGGAGAAGCCCGACAGCACGTGCCCCACGTCCAGGCAAATCGACAGGTCGAACTTCTCCGCCATCTCCAGCGTGAGATCGAGCGGGAATTCGATGGTCTCAATCGCCAGTTGGCGGCTGGGGATACCGGTCTCGCTCAAAATGGCGTGGATGCTCTCCATCGCTCCCGCCTGGAACTGCCGCATCAGCAGCGCCCGGCCCAATTCCGGCAACTTCATCCGGTAGAACTCCGCCGCAAGCGCGCCGGTGGCGTGCAGCACGTAGGCTTCCGGTTCCAGCGATACCGTCGCGCGGACGACGTCGATGAGCGCGCGGGCCGAACCGTGGCGCACCGGCGTCAGCGGCGTCGACGGTTCCACAGACCACAGCGGCAGATGGACGGTATACGCCAGTCCCAACTCCTCCTTGACCGCCGCCAGCCGTTCGATGGCGGGCGGGGCGAACGTCTGCGGCATGAACATCGTGAGATCACCACCCAACTCGATCAGGCTGAAGCCGTAGGCGTGCAATTTGCGCACCAACGTGGCGTTCTCGAAGCTCGTGATATAGCCCATCATCTCCTGTGGACTCAACCTGGCAGGGATCAATTCCTTCATTTGCATCGCCATAATACCGAAACGCATCGTCATTACCTCCTAAAATTTACCTACAGCAGCTAAGCCTCATTGACACGGCTGGGCGGCGAAGATTTCGCGAGTCTCGCGTTCGACATCGTAACCCTCGAACCACGTCGGCACCAGGCCCTGTCCGGTCAACGCAATCTCAACCACGCGCCGGTTGAAAACGCCGACAAATTCGTTATTCAGGTACTCATCCACCGGCATCCACAGACACTCTTCGATTTCGGATTCCTGAATGACAATATCGTGATTCAGCGGGGAGAGACGGCAGATGAAGTAGATGTCCGATTTGCCAAAGCGATAGCCGTGCCAGTGACGGAAACAGAGCAACGACTCAAATTGCGTGTGAATGCCGGTTTCCTCGAAGACCTCGCGGATCACCCCATCGACCAAGCACTCGCCAAGATACAGCGCGCCACCGGGCAACTTGTAGTAACGACGGTGCCGCATCCGGTGCACCTTCTCCCAGATCACGAGTAACTCTCGTTCCTCATTAAACACCACGCCACCCGCACCGATGTAGTGTGTGGCGTGGGGCGGGATGAATGCATCCGGTATAAGGCGATACGTGAGCATCAAGTAGTCGTCGCCGCTATGATGGAACTGAAAGCCAGCTTCAACGGCGAGGGGAATCAAGTACGCTTTGGTGATGGGAATCTCCAGCCACGCCACCTTAAACGCCTGCGACATCCATTCCGCTAAAGCATGACACAGGTTTGTGGAAAACGCCTTGGCGTCAACCGGCAGCGTCGTCGGATCGACAACAATCCCACCGAACGGGTTGGAAGTAGCGGACAACATTTCAGTGCTTGAAACTCCGCTGCCCGGTGAATACCATCGTCGCGCCAGCCTCGTTGACGGCTTCGATAACCTCGTTGTCGTTGATGGAGCCGCCGGGCTGGATAACGGCGGTGACACCTTGGCTCAAGCCCACATCCACGCCGTCACGGAAGGGGAAGAAGGCGTCGGAGATCATCGCCGCGCCCTTGAGACCACCGTTTGCCGCAGCGACCTCGGCGTCGATCTCGGCCTGCTTGCCGGCATCCAGGAAGCGATAAGCGTCCTGGTAGCGCGTGTAGGCCAGGCTCTCGGCCATGTTGCGATAGGCCTTGTCGCGGGCGATGACTGCCACGCCGACGCGATCCTGCTCGCCCGCGCCGATTCCCACGGTGACGCCGTCTTTCGCATACAATACCGAGTTGGAGGAGACACCCGCCTCGACCTTCCAGCCGAAGAGCATATCTTCGATTTCCTGCGCGGTGGGTGCACGCTTGACGCTGTACGTCTGCCCCTTGCGCGTGATCGTCGCCGGAAGAAAATCGGCGGCGGTCTGTGTCTGCGGGACGAACGAGAGCTGCGCGATGACCCCGCCGTCGATGAGGCTCTTGAAGTCCACGAAACGTTCGGCGGCAAACTCAGCGAGCCGTTCGATAGCACCGATCCGCATGATGCGCAGGTTCTTGCGCGCGGCAAGCACTGCCACCACGCCTTCCTCGTATTCCGGCGCAACGACGACTTCCGCATAGCGCTCCGCAATCGCTTCGGCGGTCGGCAGATCCACCGGACGATTCAACGCGATGCAGCCACCGAACGCAGCGATGTGATCGGCCAGATCGGCCTTGATGTAGGCCTCGGCAATCGTGTCCGCCGCCGCCACCCCCGCAGGATTATTGTGCTTCATCACCGCGACGGTGGGTTTGTCCATCAGATAGCGCAGGATGTTGAGCGCGTTGTCGGCGTCGGTCAGGTTGATCTTGCCGGGGTGTTTGCCGAACTGTAGCAATTCCGCGTCGGAGATGAGATAACGCCCCGGCGCGATCGTCGTCACCTCCCCCACCGTGAGGTTGCCGTTGACGAGCTTGTAGAACGCGGCCTCCTGACCGGGATTTTCACCGTAGCGCAGCCCCTTGCGCACCCCGTCGATCTCCCAGGCCACTTTTTCGTAGATCAACGTCGAGCGCCGGTCATCGAACACAAAGCTGAGTTCCATCCGCTCCGGGAAATGGTCGTCCATAATCGTGCGGTAAGCCTTTTTTAAGTCCTGTGTCATTGTCCCTCTCCTGAAAAATGGTAATTGGTAATGGGTAACTGGGGATCAGTCAACAGAAAAAGAGCAGTGACAATTTCCCCAATTACCAGTTGCCGATTACAGGTTACCGGTGTCATACACCCCCGGCACATCCGCCGGATTCTGCTGGTTCAAATAAGCGCTGATTGCCGCGTCGTAACTCGCCGTGTGAGCAAACGCCTTGCAAGCGTACCCGAAACGCGTCTTCAAGTCGAGTGCGCCGCGATTGGCGCGGAGCTTGCTGAGTAGTGGCGCATAATCCGCCGGATCGACGACCGGCGTAACGCGCAGATAGTTCTTCGCCGCCGCGCGCAACATGCTTGGCCCGCCGATGTCGATGTTGGCGCGAGCCTCTTCGACGGTCACGCCCTCGCGGGCCACCGTCGCCTCAAAGGGATAGAGGTTCACCACCACCATATCGATGGGAATCGCCGTCGTGCGCACCAGGTCGGCCCGATGCGCATCGTTGTAGGTTTCGGTCAAAAGTCCAAGATAGATCTTGAAGTCCAGCGTCTTCACCAACCCGCCCTGCGTCTCGGGCTGCCCGGTGTAGTCCGAGACCTGCATCAGATGCCGGGCCGTACCCACTGCGCCCAGGATTTCCGAGATACGGGCATACGTTCCGCCTGTGGAATAAAAGCGGATGTCCGGGTTCACCGCCATCAACCCGGGAATGAGTACGTCTAGGCCCGTTTTGTCGGACACACTAAGCAACACGTGCCGGATATCGACCCAATCGTCTATTTTCTGAACGATGTTGACCATAGATCCTCCTCACAAACTATGAATTTCGAATTACGAATTATGAATCACGAATCATGAATCATGATTCAATAGAATACTTCCATTTCGCACATCGCGCAATCGAAGCGCAAAGAGTACCGATGCCCATCCTCGTCGATCAAAGACAGCGGTTCAGTCAAATGCTGAACGCTCTTGTCGCGCCGACAGTAGCCCAGTTGGTGCAAGAGACAATAACGGGTGCGCATCACGCGCCGCCCACGCATATCCAGGCCGGACTCGGCAGCCGGTTCGATGTCCGTAACACCGTGACGGCGGTAGAACGCCTCCGCCTGCCGGTTGAGGACGTTGCCCAGGTACGCCAACTGCTTTTCGGGATAAGGTACGTCACCTTTGTGTATTTCGCCTGTGAGCCGTGGGCGATTCTGTGCGCGCACAGCGGTCAGATTTTCCAACGCAGTACGGCGCAGTTCGTTCAGCGTAGCGACCGTCAGGAAGTAGGGTATGGACCATGTGATGGTCACACCCGTGCACTCGAAGGCCGTGCCACCGGTCTTACGCAATTGCTTTTCGACGGTTGCCAGCGCCAGATCCGGCTTCCTGGCGCGGACTTTCTCAACCATCAGCGCTGCGGAGGCACGATTTCCGTCTTCGTCGATGGCAGTCAGAAGGAAACCTTCCGGTGCTTCCTCAAACGCGAACTTCACGGCGATCGTACGAATGGGTTGTGCCTTCTCCAACTGCCGCAGATAGACGTGATCGTGATTACGGTAAATCCGCGTGCCCTTGCGGATGTTCTCCAGGCTATTGGGTGTGATCGTCAGCCCATTCACGGCATTGACCACCGTGCCTTGCAGAACGCCCTTGTCATCGAAGAAACACAGGCCGTCGGCATTATGCAATTCAACTGCGCTTGATGCAAGTCGAAAAGAGCGCCGATCTACGGCAACGACGTCTCCCACCAATTCGCCTACCATTTTAGGCGTATCAATCGAGCCGGACGGTTCCCTGCGCCCTTGGAGAAAATAAGTCGTGTAGCCCCGGTTGAACGTCTTGTCCAGATCCGGCGTAAAGTCCACAGTGCTGCGCCCCGACGAGCTTTTCGTAAGGCCGCCCGCCGCCAACACCTGATCCAGCGCGCGGCGGTAGGCACTGACGACATTCATCACGTAAGTCTTGTCCTTCAGCCGCCCCTCGATCTTGAACGAGGTCACGCCCACGTCGAGCAATTCGCCCAGGTGGGCGGACAAATTGAGATCACGCAGCGAGAGCAGATGCCGGTCCTTGACGAGGACTCTCCCGTTGCCATCCACGAGGCTGTACACCCGGCGGCAGGGCTGCGCGCACTCGCCGCGATTGCCGCTGCGTCCACCGATAGCGTAGCTCATCAGGCACTGTCCACTGTAACTGACGCACAGCGCGCCGTGGACGAACGTCTCGAGTTCAAGCGTCGTCGCCTGCCGGATCGCCTTGATCTGCGCCAGGCTCAACTCGCGCGCGAGGATCACGCGGCGGAAGCCCACGGCTTCGAGGAACACCACCCGTTCAGGCGTGTGATTGTGCATCTGCGTGCTGGCGATCAGCGGGATCGGCGGCAGGTCGCACTCCAGCAAACCCACGTCCTGGATGATCAGCGCATCCACGCCGATGTCGTACAGTTGGTGCGCCAAGCGCACCGCCTGTGGCAATTCGTCGTCGTAGAGCAGCGTGTTCAGCGTCACGTAGACCCTGGCCCAGTACGTGTGCGCGTGCCGCGCCAGCGCCTCGATGTCCGCCATGCTGTTGCCCGCCTTCGCCCGCGCCCCAAATCTCGCCGCGCCGATGTAGACGGCATCGGCCCCAGCGTCGATTGCCGCAAAGCCACATTCCAGGTTTTGGGCGGGGGCTAATAGTTCCGTCATAAAGCAGTTACACCTACTCTTATTTTATCAGCAGATTAAGCAGATTTTTGGTCCCTCCGGCAAATACAATCTGCTCAATCCGCTAAATCTGCTGATAGAGAAATGGCTCAACGTAACAGATGCCGCAAAGCGGATACCAACAGCCGGTGCTCAACCGCGTGGATGCGCGCTTCCAGGCTCTCCAACGTATCATCCGGCAAAATGGGAACGGCTTCCTGCGCGATGACCGGCCCCGCGTCTACAGCCTCGTCAGGGACCAGGTGAACCATCACACCGGTATGATCGATCTCGCCGCGTTGGTAAGCGGCGAAAGCGTCGGCGATGCCGTGCGCGCCGGGAAACGTACCGGGCAAGGCGGGGTGCAAATTCACGATACGATTGGGGAACGCGCTGATGAACGCGTCCGTGAAAATGTGCATCCATCCGGCCTGCACCACCCACTCCACATCGAAGCCCTGCACGATGCGCGCCAGGTCCGCGTCGTACTCCGCGCGGGGACGGCCGGCGTTGGTGTACGGCAGCTTGGGGAAGTAGACCACGGGCACGCCGTGTTTGAACGCGCGCTGCATCCCGTAGGCGTCCTTACGATTGGACACGACCAACGCGACGCGCGCGCCGGGCAAGTTGCCACTGTCCACCGCATCCAGAATCGCCTGCAAATTGGAGCCGTTACCGGAAATCAAGACTGCGAGGTTGACCATAATCCCCCTAAATATGCTTTGAAAGTAACCACTGAGACACAAAGAACACGGAGAGAATCTGAAAAATCTCTATGTTCTCCGTACCTCTGTGGTGAAAAATCATCACTGCAATTGCGCGTATCCCCGGCTCGCAAACCCGCCCGTCTGCCCTACGTAATCCAGGTTTTGCGAGAAGTTGGCTTCTACATTAAAGTCGATGTCGTCGCCGTAGAGATAGATACACGTATCGACGCCTACGTTGCCGACGACGGCGACATCGAAGTTGCCCAGCGTCACGGCGACAGCACCTCAACATCATACGGCAGCGCCGGCACAATTTCTAGGCTACTGCGATATTCCTGGACGACACCCACCACCCGCACATGCGTTCCAGGCGTTCCCAGAGCGGGATTCGCGTTTGGAATACGATCGAGGACAGTCCGCCAGATAAAGATCGGCGCCGCGCCTGTTTCGTCGAACACGGAGAGGATAACGGCGCTGTTCGTTCCGGAGACGCTGCCGATTTCGCCCGTCACCTGCACGACCTGCCCCAGATAATTGTTGAGTTCATTGAATGCGATCTGCGGCGCGAACGCCCCTCCGGCTTGTAGCACCTTCACCTGGCTGCCATAGTACGGTTCGACCTGTAATTCTCCCTGATATTCGCCCACTTCGCCGGTCGCGCGCACTTCCGCGCCGATGTTGAGTTGCGGCGCAGCGTAACACTCGTCGTAGACATTGTGCCACATCAGCAGGACCACCTGTCCGGAGCCATCATCCAGCGTGAACTTGAACCCCTGCGAGAGACTGGCTGTCGCCACCACCGTGCCGATCACAGTCACTTCCTCGTTCATATGCTCAGGCAAGGTCCCAATCTGGGTGCGGACGAATTCCGGCGTTGGTGTCGGCATCTCGGTCGGTGTGGCGGTTGCGGTAGCGGTCGGCGCTTCCGTCGGCGTAGAAGTCGGCAACGGGGTCGGTAAGGGCGTGGCGGTGTCGGTAGGTGAAAGTGTCGCTGTGGGCGGCAAGGGTGTAGATGTCGATGTTGACGTAGGCGCGCGCGTCGCCGTCGCCGCGGCAACGGTCGGTGGCCGTGTGGTCGGCGGCGCTGCGGTCGGCGCTACCGTGGCTGAAGGCGTGGGCGACGCGCATCCCATCAACCCCAACGCCACCAGAAACCCAATCGCGCAAAGATAAAACAGGCGTGTGGATTTTGTGTGCATAGTCATCTATCCCTCTCCATCTCTCGAAACGGCAACCTACGGAATGACGCAGTACATCACTAGCCCATTATAGTCGCACTCTCGGGCTTTGACCATCCCAGAATTCTGCTTCCCCAATGACAACAACTTCGGGGACCGCCGCCAGCGCCGCGTCCACATCCTCCGGCGCGACGATGACGACCATGCCAATACCCATATTGAACACGCGGTACATCTCGTCGTCGCTGACCTGCCCACGCTGCTGAATCAGGCGGAAGATCGGCGGGACGTTCCACGCGGCGCGGTCGAGCGTCACGCCGACGCCGTCCGGCAAGACACGCGGCAGGTTGTCGGGGAAGCCACCACCGGTGATGTGCGCCATCGCCTTAACACGTACACCGGCGTTCACCAGCACGTCGAATTCGGCCAGATAGGCCCGGTGTGGCGCGAGCAGCGCATCTCCAACGGAGCAGCCCAGCTCGGGAAATACCGTCTCCCAACGCACATCGGAAAAAACGCGCCGTGCCAGCGAGTATCCGTTGGTGTGCAGCCCCGACGACGGCAGCCCCAGGCACGCGTCGCCGGGACGCACGTCGCGACCATCGATCAATTCTTCGCGTGGCGCCCATCCCACGAGCGTGCCGACCAGATCGAACGATCCCGGCTTGTAGACGCCCGGCATCTCCGCCGTCTCCCCGCCGATGAGGACGCAGCCGACGGCGCGACACGCCTCCGCGCAGCCACTCACCACAGATACGATCACGTCCGGCTCCAACTTACCGGAGGCGATGTAATCCAGGAAGAAAAGCGGTCGCGCCCCCTGCACCAACACATCGTTGACGCAATGATTGACGATGTCGTGCCCGACGGTGTCGTAGCGCCCCATCGCCTCGGCGATCATCGTCTTCGTGCCAACGCCGTCCGTCGAAGCGACCAGCACCGCGTCGTGCAGGCACACGTCGTCCAGCGCGATCTGCCCACCGAACGCCCCGATCCCACCAAGCACCGCCGGTGTGTACGTACTCTCCACCGCCGCGCGCATCCGCTGGAAAGCCGTCATCTTGGCGTCGATGTCAACGCCAGAGGCAGCGTAGGCGGAATCGGTAGACGGTAGACGGGAATCGGTAGACGGTAGACGGTAGACGGTAGACGGGGGGGGAGGAGACGACACTTGCACGTTTGCCGCAATGTCGGTGCGGTATTGCATGCCCTCGAAAGATATGTGAGATACAGCCTCATAGGCACATTCACGGGCTTCGAAGAGTGTGGGTGCAGTGGCAACGACGGCGAGGACACGCCCGCCAGAGGTGACGAGTTCGCCGTCCTGCAATTTTGTTCCCGCGTGGAAGATCTCGGTAGACGGGGCGCGAAGATTCGCGCGACGGTAGACAGTAGACGGGGAAGGGGAGACTTGCTGATTTGCTGATTTGCTGATTTGCTGATTCGCTGATTCGCCGATTCGCTCATTCGCTGATTCGCTGATTCTTTTCCCCTTCTCATAATCGCCAGGATAGCCGCCGGAGGCGAGGACGACGCCGACACTGGTGAGTGGTTTCCAGGTTATGGGGACGGAAGCCAATCGGCCTTCGATGCAGGCAAACATAATGTCTACCAAATCTGTATCGAGCAACGGCATCAGCAACTGCGTCTCCGGGTCGCCGAAGCGGCAATTGAATTCGAGCACGCGCGGCCCGGCATCGGTGAGCATCAGCCCAGCGTAGAGCACGCCGACGTAGGGCGTGCCGCGCCGTGCCATCCCATCCACCGCCGGCTGCAAAACACGACGCGTGACCTCGTCTACCAGCTCCGGCGTGAGGTGCGGCGACGGGCAGTAGCCGCCCATCCCACCGGTGTTGAGGCCGCCGTCGCCATCGAGGGCGCGCTTGTAATCGCGAGCAGGTAGCATCGGGACGACCGTCGTCCCGTCGCAGAACGCCAGCAGTGACGTTTCCTCGCCGTCCAGACGGGTCTCGATCAACACATTATCGCCCGCCGCACCAAACGCGCGCTCGACCATGATCTGCTTGAGGGCAGCCTCGGCCTCCTCGCGGGTGTTGCAGACGAGGACGCCTTTGCCCGCCGCCAACCCATCGGCTTTGACGACGACCGGCCCATCGAGCTGTCGCAGATAAGCCGATGCCGCGTCGTACTCTGTGAACACCGCGGCGGGCGCAGTAGGAATGCCCTCTTCGACCATAAACTGCTTGGCGAACGCTTTGGAACCTTCCAACTGCGCGGCAGCCTGTGTAGGACCAAAGGCAGGTATTCCGGCAGTCTGGAATGCATCTACGATGCCCGCCACCAGCGGCACTTCCGGGCCGACCACGGCGAGATCGACCGCGTTTTTCTGTGCGAACGCAACCAGTCCAAAAATATCGTCCGCTGCAACTGGCACATTCGCCAGCTTCCCGCCCACCGTCCCACCGTTGCCCGGCGCGACAAATACCTCCGTAACCTGTGGCGACTGCGCCAACTTCCACGCCAGCGCGTGCTCACGTCCACCCGAACCAATCACCAAAATGCGCATTACTTCCTCCTTCTGTACAGGCGAGGCATTTCCCAAATGGCTAAACTCATAGACGAATCTACGGCCTTCACAGAGCCTGACATCTAAAAGATTATGTGAGAAATGCCTCGCCCCTACTCAAACATTCCTTTGCCGAATGATTCATCAACCCCCACGGGATAGTCCCCGTTGAAGCAGGCCTGGCAATGCCGCGCTCCATCGAAGGGAACGACGCTGCGCAGGCCCTCGATAGAGAGATAGCCCAGGCTATCCACGCCGATGTGTGCGGCAATTTCATCCACGCTCATATTCGCAGCGATGAGGTGCTCTTGCCGCGCCATATCCACCCCCATAAAGCACGGATAGCGGATCGGCGGCGAGGCGACGCGCATGTGAACTTCCTTCGCGCCGGCCTGCCGCAATAAGGCAACAATGGGGCCGCTGGTGGTGCCGCGCACGATCGAGTCATCCACCAAGACAACGCGCTCGCCCTTCAGATCCGAAAGCGGGTTGTATTTGATCGCGACGCCCAAATCGCGCATGCGCTGGTCGGGCTGGATGAACGTCCGCCCGATGTAGCGGTTTTTGATGAGCGCCTCGCCGAAGGGGATGCCGGATTCGTAGGCGTAGCCGATGGCGTGCGCCGTCGCCGAGTCCGGCACGCCGATGACGATATCGGCTTCGGCGGGATGCTCGCGGGCCAGTTGGCGGCCCATCTTGCGGCGCACATTGTGGACGGAGCGCCCTTCCAGCAGCGAATCGGGCCGGGCGAAGTAAACATACTCGAAGATGCAGAGTGCGGCACGCTCGGCGGCCGGCGTCTGCCAGGACGTAACGCCGTTCGCGTCCAGACGCACGATTCCGCCGGGCTGCAATTCGCGCACGAACTCCGCGCCAATGGGGCCGAAAGCGCACGACTCCGACGCGAAGACCCACCCAGTCCCGTTGAGCTGGCCCAGGCACAGCGGGCGGAATCCCCACCGGTCGCGCACGGCATAGACGGCGTCGCGGGTGAGGATCGTGAGCGAGTACGCCCCCTGCGCCCGCCGCATAAAGTCGGCGATGCGTTTATCCCAGGTGTCGCCAGCAGCCCCGGCAAGCATTTGCGTGATGACCTCGCTATCCGACGACGAGGTCAGCCCGACACCGCGTTGCAGCAAATCGCGGCGCAACATAGGCGTGTTGGTGAGATTGCCGTTGTGCGCAATCGCCAGGGGGCCGAGCGCCGTCTCGATGAGGTAGGGCTGCGCGTTGAGCAGCTTGACGCTGCCGGTCGTCGAGTAGCGCGTGTGCCCAATGGCGAGGTCGCCGCGCAGGACGTGCAGGTTATCCTCGTTGAAAACCTGCGAGACGAGGCCCATGCCCTTGTGGATGTGGGCCAAACCGCGTTCGCTGGTACAAATCCCCGCGCTCTCCTGCCCGCGATGTTGCAGGGCATAGAGTGCGAAAAACGCCATCCGGGCCACGTCCACGCCGGGCGCGTAAATACCAAAAACGCCGCAGGCTTCGTTGATTTTGGTAGCCGGCATTATGCTCTGTCCGCCGCATACAGCCGTTGGCGCTGTTGTTCCTGCACAGCCAGTACCTTCTCTCGCAATACCACGTCGCCCACGGCGAGGATTTTCGCCGCGAGCAACGCCGCGTTGTCCGGCTCCAGCACGACGGCAGGCGCGACACCCGACGGCGTCCGCAACGACGAGTATAAATCCACCCCGCCGAACTTGTCCGAATATGGCGGGCAGGCGATGACGGGTGCGGCGACGGCAGCATCCACCATCCCACTCAGCGCATTGCTGCGCCCTGCTACAGTGATGTAGACTTTGGGCTGTGGATCAGCTTCGTATTCTGCCAGCATATCCAGCAGATAGCGCGGCACTTTATGCGCAGAAGCGATACGCATGACGTGCGGAACCCCATACGTATCCAATGCAGATGTAATTTTGGCCGC
>JBNGDO010000127.1:12029-15454 GCA_049975385.1 Anaerolineae bacterium
ACAGCCTCGGACGACGTCCCCAGGCCGACCTGGCTCGCCCAGGCCAGCAGCGCGCCCGGCATCATCGAACTTAACGTCGGGACGCTGCCCGCCAGCATCAGCAAAACAGAGCCGCCAAAGCCAACGCCGGCAGCCGCCCCCACGTTTTTCATCAACGCGCTGCCCGTCAAGGCGACTGCCACGTAGGTCATCAACCAGACGAAGAGCAACACATTGCAGAATAGAAAAGCGGCCATACTGACCGGGCCAAAGAGAAACCACGTGTAGTAGAACGCACACAAGGCGGCGATGAGAAATCCCACCATGTAGACCAGGGTCTGCGCCGTGAATTTGCTACACACGAAGGCCCAACGGGGCATCGGCTTGCTCAGGATCAGCGCGGCGGTACCTTTATCCTTCTCACCGGCAATCGCGCCCATCCCCAGCAACACGACAACCACAAAGCCGAACTGCTGGAGATTCTTGACGTATTGCTCCACCACATCGGCCACGCTGGGTTCGGGTATCAATTCAGCGAATTGTTCCACACCAGGAAGTGAACGGAATATCTCCGGCATAAACCTGGCCGCGAGCGGTGAAAACATCCCAATGAAGGCAAACACCGCAGCCACCACAATGACCCATTTGGTGCGCCATTGTTGCAGCAGTTCCTTGCGAACGGCGGCTATAAAGCAGCGCCATTCGACGCGCACAGACGCCGCCACGGGGCGTGGGCCGGCCTCTTTGCGCCACATGCGCCAGAGCCAGACCAATCCCGGCGCGAGGAGTAGTAGCATCGTCCCGTAAATCAGCGCCACCGACTCGGTGTGCTGCGCCACGTAGACGGCGACGGCGTTGAACACCGTATGATACGCGATTGCCAGCAGCACGTACCAGGCTTTGCGCTGCACAAACGCTCGCCAGACCAGCAGCGACAGGATCACGTGCGCGACCATTGCAAAACAACGTTCGATAAACGGGAGCGCAGCCCATAGGGGTGAGCGGTTGAGCATATCCATCTGCTGAGTCACTGCAGCCATCTGGTCGGCGGAAAGATTGAGCGTCGCCAGATCCACCCCTTGCAATGAAAGCAGCGATGTGACCATCGCGGCGACCTGCACCCCGCCGAAGACCATCGCCTCGATGCCGCCATGCCCAATACCGAGCATCACCCCATCCTCGAAACGCCGCCAGCGCCGCAACAGCGCATACCCTACGGCCCGCGCCAACTCTTCGCAGAGACCGGCGCTCAATCCCAGAATAAGCGCCGTCCGCCAGAGTGGAAAGCCCTCCAGCGATCCCAGGGCCGGCAGCAGCCCCACGTCCGCCAGCCATTCATTGAGCGGCAGGTGAACGATCTGCGAGCCGATGAACGTTGCCGAACCAACAAGAAAGAGGAACCACGGCACAGAAAACCGGCGGCGCAACAACACAGCCAGGATCACCGGCGTTACCACCATCAGCAAAATGGAAATAGCATAGGCGAAAACGATCATTGTCTCCATACTCAATCACCCTGCATCTTGCTTCCTGCTTCTTTATGCACTCACCTTCAGGAAAATCTCTTCCAGCGTCGGGCGCACCCACTCATAGCGGGTCAGGATGACGTCCTGTTGCACTACAAGCGGCAGTAACGCCTGTTTGCCGTGCGCCACATCGTTGACGACGACGCGCAGAACAACCTCCTCCTGCGTCACGCCGGTAACCCAGGGCTGCGCTTGCAGTAGGGCGACGAAGGCGTCTGTCCACGGCGAACTGGCGACGTCGCGTTCCAGCACGGCAGTGTTCAGAGGATAGCGTTCGCGCAGTTCATCGCGCCCGGCGACCAGCAGCAATTGGCCTTTGTGGATAATGGCAATCGTATCGCAGATGCGCTCCACGTCGGCGAGGATGTGGGTGGAGAAGAAGACGGTGACGTTGCCACGCAGCTTGTCCAGCAGATCGAGCACTTCGTAGCGGCCTGCCGGGTCGAGCGAACTGGTCGGCTCGTCGAGCAGCAGCACGGGCGGGCGGTGCAGAAGCGCCTGCGCGATCCCCATGCGCTGGTGCATCCCGCCGGAGAAACCGCCGATTTTACGATGCGCGGCGTCCTGCAACCCAACCAATTCGAGCATTTCCTCGATGCGGGATTTGCGGTCGGTCGCGGGCATCCCGAACAAGCGACCCGCGTAATCCAGATACTCACGCGGTGTCATCCACGTGTAGAAGGCCGGGTCTTGCGGCAGATAGCCGAATTTCTCGCGGGCGCGGCTATCCGCGTTGGTGGTCTCCACCCCGGCGATCCAGGCGCGACCGGCGGTCGGATGTCCCAACCCCACCAGGAGCCGCATCGTGGTCGTCTTCCCGGCCCCGTTGCGCCCCAGGAAACCGAAGATCGAGCCGTAGGGCACGGACAAGTTCAGGTCTTGCAGGGCGAGCACGTCCCCGTAATGGCGGGTCAGTCCTTCGCAATGAATGGCGGTTTCGGTCATGCTTCTTCGCGGCCTAACGTGAAGTAGAGTACCGGGCCGATGAGATTGACGCCCACAGCGATCACAATCCACAGCCATTTCGGCCCGCGTAGCTTGGGCTGTTTGAGGATGTCGAGTACTGCCGCGATTTTCAACCCCAAATCAATCAAGATTAGAGGAATGATGAGCGGCAAATAGGGCATAAAGTCATTAAGTGTCATAATATCCCTCAACACAGTCTGATAGTTTTTAGTCAGGTAGTCCCATAGTCCCAAGTAACTTGGCAAGGTCTTCCTAACCGTTAAGCTTCATTGATAACACGGATCATCCCCACACGCCCCTCAAATGCATCTCGAATCCGCGTTGCGGTAAATGGATGCATCGGTTACGGCAGCACGTCTTGAGCGAAGAAGCCAACCTCAGCGATTTCCGTGTTAGGTTCCCAGGTTTCTCGCCCAATGATTTTCGCTTCGATAGACAGTACCAGATCATCCTTGAACGTCGCCGCGTAAGCGCCCAATAACCGTCCGGCCCGGACAAGATAGCCGGTCTCTTCTCGTACCTCGCGCTCCAATGCTGTTGCAGGTGACTCACTGTTCTCCATCCGGCCACCAGGCGTCGTCCAGTTCTGCGGACCATACGCGCGTTTGACATACAAAATGCGCCCTTCATCGTCGAAAATAGCGGCAAAACACCGATGGTCGTCATGAGGTGTGAATCGTAACGTTTTTCTACACTTGTTGTAGGACGATATAGCACGGCTGAAACCCATACCGCCCGTAAAATCCAAAGGCTTCTTCATTACCCACAGCCACGACCACGCGCTTCATAGAGACATTGCGCTCATCCATCCACGCCAGTGCATGCTGCATCAGAGCGTCGCCAATGCCTAGCCCGCGATAATCCGCTTCGATGAAGATGGATTCTATATACCCAACCTCCTCAGTCACAAGGCTGATGCAATAGCCGATGACATTTTCAGTGTCAGCATCTTGC
>JBNGDO010000128.1:0-15399 GCA_049975385.1 Anaerolineae bacterium
CAGCGTACCGGAGACCTTGCGCGGCTCGAAGTCGCCGATAACGGCGTGGGGCTGCCTGAGGATATGGAATTGGAGACTTCGCCCCGGCTTGGGCTGCGGCTCATCAAGATGTTAGCGCGACAGATCGATGGCGAAGTGAGTATCGGACAAAACGCAGGCACGTGCATTGCGGTCACGTTTGCCTGGAATGAGGAAGAGTAATATGGCAAAAGCACGCATTTTTGTGGTAGAGGATGAAGTCATCGTAGCCGAAATGCTCAAGATGAATCTGGAACGCAGCGGCTACGAAGTCGCCGGGCACGAAATCTATGGCGAAGCAGTCATAGAATCCGTGGCACGCAGCAAACCCGACCTGATCCTGATGGATATTCGTCTTAAAGGGAAAATGGATGGCATTACTGCTGCGATCCAGGTAAGCGAGCGGTTCGACATCCCCATCATCTACCTCACGGCCTATGGCGATGCCGAAACGTTGGAGCGTGCCAAGCAGACCTCGCCGTTCGGTTATCTCATCAAGCCCTTCGAGATCGAAACGCTGCGCTCGACCATCGAAACCGCGCTGAACAAACACGACCTGGAACGCCGTCTGGCCGCCAGCGAAGCGCGCTTGAGTCAAATCATCCAACAAATGCCCTACCCCATCGGCGTCTTTACCCCTGAAGGTATAGCCACCATCGTCAACCAAGCATTCTTAGAGATGTTCGGTATTCCCTCCGCAGACCTCGTCGTGGGCAAATTCAACCTGTTGCATAGTGTCCTCGTGGATAATTCGCCGGGTCTGTACGCTATGGTGACACGGGCGTTGCAGGGTGAATCCTTGCCACCCTTTGAGGCTTCGATGGATTTAGGAAAGATCACCCCGGAATATCATTCAACGAAAAAAGGAACCATCATCACCACCATCACAGTGTTTGCCATACGCGCGCCTACCGGCGAGATCACCCAAATCGTCGGCATTGTGCGGGATATCACCGCGCGCAAGCAAGCTGAGGAAGCCCTCACGCGTCACAACCGCGAGTTAAGCGCGCTTAACAAAACCACGCAAGCTCTGACATCGACATTGAGCCTGGAAGAAGTTCTGGAGCAGATGATGCACGAGACGCGCGTGCTACTTGAAGCGGAAGCCGCCTCGGTGCTGCTGTGCGATCCTGCTGAAGACAGCCTTACTTTCGCCGCTGCCGTAGGCCCAAATTCCGAGCAACTCATCGGTACCCGCATGCCGTCGGGGGCAGGCATTGCCGGTGAAGCCCTGCGCGCCGGACGGGCGGTACTCATCAGCGATGCACAAAAGGACAAGCGCTTTTACAACAAAATTGATGCCCTCACCGGTTTGAAGACGCGCTCGTTGTTGGCCGTTCCCCTTACAGCAAAGGATAAAGTCATCGGCGTCGTCGAGGCTATCAACTGGGGCGATAAATTGTTTGACGAAAACGATCTGAATCTGCTCAACACGTTAGCGGGATCGGCGGCAGCGGCGATTGAGAACGCCCGGCTGTACGAAGAAGTCACCCGTCGTCTTGCCGAAACCCGGCTCTTGCAGGAAATCATTCTGGCCGCGGCCTCATCGTTGGACTTCGATCACATCGTGACACAGGTGCTCCAGACAATCGAGCAGACGTTGCATCCGGACGGCTTGAGTCTTTCGTTTCCCGATCCGCAGGAAGAACACATGCTCATCCATCCCTCCATTATCGGCATCACGGTATCGGAGCCAGAAGAGTTGCGTGTCCCCATACAGGATAGCGTGACCGGTCAGGTGTACCTCACGGGCCAACCTGTGCTAATCCCCGATACCTACGCCATCCCAAATTACTACAAATTTGCAGGCGCGGTCGAGTTGTGCTCAGAATTAGCCGTACCGGTACGCGTGGATGACCAGATTGTGGCCGTGCTCAACGTGGAACACAGAGAGCCTAACGCTTTTACCGAGCAAGACGTGCGTTTGTATGAATCTATCGCCGCGCAATTGGGGATCGCGCTCAAAAACGCGCGCCTCTACGCTGCCGAACGCGAGCAGCGCCAATTGGTGGAACAGACCTCCGAACAACTCGTCCACAGTGAGAAACTGGCTGCGACAGGCCGGCTGGCCGCTGCCCTCGCACACGAGATCAACAACCCACTGCAAACCATCCACAGCAGTCTGGAGATGATGCTGTTGTTCCCGGTGGAACCAGAACAACAGCTCGAGTACGTCCAGATGGCTGACGAAGAAGTGCAGCGACTCATCAGCCTGGTCACGCGCATCCTGGAATTTGCACGCAAGCCCAAGCGTTCCCCGCGCCCCACCCAACCCGATACCGTGGTAAATCGCGTGCTCGGTCTGGCAAACAAACATCTTCAGCACCGCGACATCCGCGTCGAGAACAAGGTCCCCGCCGATCTGCCTGCAGTGTTGGTGGACGATGGCGAATTAGCGCAGGTCTTTATGAACCTGATACTCAACGCTGTGGATGCGATGGGCGAAAACGGTCTGCTGCGTGTGGAAGGTCGCCTGGCCGAGGATGGGCGCGTCGCCGTCAGTTTCACAGATAACGGCCAAGGCATGGCTCCAGAACACCTCTCGCGTTTATTCGAGCCGTTCTTCACCACGAAAGAGAAGGGAGCCGGGATGGGGTTGAGTGTCAGCTATGATTTGATCAAACAATATGATGGCGACATCACCGTCACCAGCCAAGTAGGGCAGGGGTCAACCTTCACCGTGTGGTTACACACCACTGAGGGGCGCTGATGGCCGACCAGGCAGTTCCTATCACGACCGCTTTTCCCGGCGCGCGTATCCTGATTGCCGACGATGAACCGGGCATCCGCCGCACACTGAAGGATATCTTCCGGCATGTAGGCTACCATCCATCGGAAGCGATCTCTGGAACAGAAGCCCTGCAGAAAATACAAGCTGAGTCATTCGATCTGGTTCTGCTCGATCTGAACATGCCGGAGATGTCGGGGACAGCCGTGCTTGCGGCTGCCCGTCCGCACGCCCCCAACACCGTGTTTATCATTCTCACAGCCTACGCCACGCTGGATTCGGCTATTCTGGCGCTGCGGCATTGGGCATTCGATTATCTCCTCAAGCCCAGCTCGGTGCGCGAGATTCTGCGCGTGGTAGAAAACGGGCTGGCCTCACGGCAACAGCGTGTACCTCACGAGGATCCGGTAGCACTGCTGGAACGCGCGTTGGCAACGCTCAAAAACACACCGCCGGATACGGTGACGGATACGACACCAGGCGATGAGTCCACCGAGCGCTTCCTGCAAGCGCCCGGTCTTACCCTGGACACGCAGAAGGGACTGGCCATCGTCGCCGAGGAGGCCATCGCCCTCACGCCAACTGAGCTGGACATCTTGACGTATCTGATGCGCCACTCCGGGCACGTTGTCTCCTTGCAGGAACTCGGCGCACACCTTCAAGGTGTTGAGATGACGATCCACGACGCTCGCGACCTGCTGCGCGCGCCTCTGCACCGGCTGCGCCACAAAATCGAGGCCAATCCCAAGAAACCGCGCTTCATCCACACCTTGCGGGGGCGCGGTTATATGTTCGAAGTGCGCTGAATAGTGTCCCCTCTTTTGCGGTAGCTGCCGGCCAACGCGAGAATATTCATCAGATATCAGCGCCGTCCCCGCCACCAACCAACCAGATAATTGACCAGGGCCACAGCGCCCAGCGCCAGCAGCCAACGCTGCGTGGAGGGGCGCACCGGTGCCATTCTCGCACCCCAGGTCCGGCGCGCTCCTCGCCGGTAAACCGGTAGAGCCAGTCCCGGCAGGAGCACGTCGCTGATCCAGTAGGCTGGAAGTGGCACCGGCGGTTTGGGCTGCGCGCCGCGCGGTTCAGGCCGTTTCTCCGGCAACGTCACCTCGGCGATAGTAAATGTCTCTCCTTGCGGCTGCGCCAACTCGCTTAGCACCGTGCCATCTGCATCCACAATCTTGCATGCCTGAATGAACGTGTAAATTACCTGCAAGCGTCGCGCCAGGGGCAGGTATTTGATCAGCCAGGGTGCCAATGGCAGGATAGTGATGAAAGAGGCCAGCGCGTTGGGGATGTCTGTAGTCACTTGCCCGCAGCCGGCGGTGTTGACTGCCGGGACACCAAGCCAGGCCGTCTGTTGGATGATCGTCACGCCGAAAGTCTGCTGCGCGGCGTTTTTCAGGCGGTGAAAAAGCGGCCCCATCTTGTCCGCCGTGATCCGGTCGCCGTTGGGGAAACGGTAGACCGGATCGCTACCATCCGGAGGAGAACTGCAGATCAGCATCAGGTCCACCTGACCGGCATAACGCCGCCACAGTTCGGCGTGCGCGGCGTCCCAGCAAATCATCATCCCGATGGCCCCCAGGTCGGTGTCTGCTACAGTGATGCGGTCGCTCTCGCGGAAATAGGCCCGTTCCCAGGCCCAGGGATAGTGCTTGTCGTAGCGCCAGCAACGACCGTCGGGTGCAAAGAGCAGGAGCGCGTTGTAAATCTCGTCCTGATCCAGGAGCAGCAGCGAGCCTGCCAGGTGGACGTGCAGACGCGCAGAAGTTGCCTGCATCCAGGCAACAGTGGGGCCGTCCGGCGGTTCGGCGCGGCTGAAGTTTTCGTCGGTATAGCCGTATCCCAGGTTGAACAGTTCTGGCAAGACGACCAGTTGTGCCCCGGCAGCGGTGGCCTGCGTCACCAACGCTTCGGCGCGTGCCAGCCGTTCATCCAGGGGCGCAGGATTGGCGTCCATCTGCACGGCGGCGATGGTGACGGCACGGTTCATCGTTATACGGCGGGGATTTGCTGCGCCCACGCTGCTGCGCGCTCCAGCTCACCCTCCTGCAGCGGGCCTTCCGATCCTTCCACAATGAAGCCCGCTGGCGGCACAGCCTCGGCGCCGCCCTTTTTGACAAGCTGCTTCCCAATCGGCTCGGCAGCGTACCCAAAGAGCTTAGCAAAAAAGGTCAGAACGACATTGTTGACCTGTTTGACATCCATGCGTGTATCGAAGGCAGCGACCTTGATCCCGTTGAGCTTCCCCGCCGGAATATCCTTCAGAAATGCCTTGACAGGTTTCAGCGGTTGAAACGCCTGCGTCGGGGAGCCGACAATGAGCGCATCCAGGCCAGCCAACTGCTCCGGCGTCACCGCAGTGACGCGGCGGGCCTCACACTCAAGCGCTTCCGCCATCGCCTGGGCAACCTTTTCCGTGTTCCCATACACCGAATCATAGACAACCAAAGCTTTCACAATATTCCTCCTTTTAGCATAAGAATGATGATAACCATTGCAATGAACAACACCACTGGCGCGATTCTGTGAACGGTCAGCATAAGTGCGTAATCCATTTTACCCAGACTCATCAGTGCTCCGCTGGCGAACAGTGCAATGACACATAGCGCCGCCACGACGAGCAATAGGATAATGAGGGCCAGAGAATTGTCACTCCTGAACACTTTGGTGAGTTGGACAATCGTGGCAATGACCGCGCCCAGGGCGATCAACTTGTGGATATTGAACAGGAAACCATTGTACGGCTTACCCAAATGGCTCACCCAGAAGCCGAAAGCCAGCGTCAGCACAAGAGCAACAATGGGAAGTACAAATTTCGATAGCATTTCCTACTTCCTTCCGAACGACTCAGCCACATCACGGGCATACCCCGTGTAGACCGAAAGCGGCAGCATAGTCAGAATGAGGGCCAGGCCAAAGTACATGATGCTCTTCAGGAAATCGTTGAAAAAGTACCCTACCGGGAACTGCCCCAACAACCATACCAGCAAGAGCACCAATGGCCAGGGCCACAGTTTGGCCACGAAACGGGTGATGCCGCCAGGCTCCCGGGTCAACGGCTTGTTGATCCGCGTTCCTGCCGCGCCAGCGATGAGGCCGATCAGGGGCGGAAAAAGGCCACCGCCGAACAGCAGCAGTGCCACCGAAAGCAGCATCAACACCAACCCGCCGTGTTTGCGTTGGATAAATCCCGCCGACCAGACAGAAATCGCCAGACCGAGGATCACTGCCAAAATACCGGTGATCAGAAAGCTGGGGAGAACGGTCATGGCCGGTTCGCAGGCGTTCCAGGCCACTTCAGGGTCGCAAGGCGGCCCCATAGAAATGATCATTAACCCCGCCGGGCGGACGTGACCTTGCAGAATTTCGAAATACCCGTGTTCCACCCCGGCAATCCCAGCGGCAATACCTAACCCGGATAAACCGGAACTAAAAAGGGCCTGCGACGCCCGTTTCTTGCTCGTTGGGCAAGAATTTGCGTGGTTAGGCTCTAACCACGTTGCAACAGTCTTCGTTGCTTTTCTCATATCACTCCTTCGCGCACTTGAATAAGATCCGGGCGACCAGCAGGTGCCAAATCATCCAAAACAGACCGCCGCTGGCCAACCAAAGGGCGCGCATGGAGGGCGCAAAGGCAACCGTCAAGCAATAGGCCAAGTCGCAAGCACTTGCCAGCAAACCCACAATGGCAGTGGCCCGGTTGGAGCGCAGCATCACGAGCGAAAACAACAGTCCCGCCAGGGCGATAAGCAACACGCTCATATACGCACCCGTACCAGGAAAGGTTGCCAACGGATTGTTAGTTGCCAAAAGAGCCTGCCCGGCGGTCAGCAAGGCGGCCTTTTGCGGCTCGGAGGCTGCCACAGCGTATTGCCGGCTGAGGGATAGCATCGAAAGCGATATATTCGACGCAAGATTGACGGCAATCCCCACCAATCCACCGACGAGGGCCAGCACTGTCATGCTTTTGTGCATCCGCCAGAACGCTGCCCCCAGCGCCAGGAAAAGCACACCGACCAGGACATAATTGAAGAGGTCAAAGACAGCCAGGAACGACAGACCGATGAACGGATCGCTTTGCAGCAAGGTGTACCACTCCGCCGTCGATTGAGGAATAGCCTCTATTCCGGTGAACAGCGACACCTCCGCGCCAAAGTTGCGACGAAAGAGCACGGCAGCCACCAGGGCAGCAATCGCACCGATCCGATAAAGCAGTTTCCAGTCCTGATTTTGTGTCACGTCGATCTCCTATCGCTTGTTAGAAGTTGCTTCCAACGTCTTTGACGGTGACGATAAAACAGATGCGCAAACGCCCAAATGAATACCGTCAACAGTCCTGCTTTGATCTCGATTTCGTCGGTATAACGAAGTTGACCTGCACCAGACGTCTGAAAGCGCATGGTATGGTTCCACACGCGCGCCAGTGAACCGCTTTCCTGACTCTCAATGGTGTTCGTCGCCCGGTCGATGCTGATTATCTTGATGCGGTGCTGGCCCAAAGGCAGAAAGCCGAGAGAAGATAATCTCACCACATAGGTTTTCCCGACGATCCACTCGCCAGCCAGGTCGCCAGCCACCAGCGGCTCAAAGCGTAAGAGGGGCGCGGCGACAAATTGCAGCGATTTGGGTTCGATGATCTTGTCCCAGAGCTGCTCGTCGGTGCAATCGAAAACGGACGTAATACGCGCAAGCATCGCCTATACGCCTCGCGTCAATTCCCACATAGGAAGGTTAATGACAGGGAGGACAATCTCTTTGACAACCTCAAAACCGAAATGCTCATACATGCGCACATTACCTTCGGTCTCGGTTTCCAGATAGATGGGGATGCCAGCCCGTTGGCTCTTTTCGATGAGCGCTCGCAACAGCTTGCCGCCGAATCCTTGTCCCTGAAACTGCGGAGCCACGCCAATGACGAGCAGGTAGATAAAGGATTGTCCCTGCATCGTGGCTTTCCGATCTGCCTCGATGGGAGCAAAGACCGGCATCATTTTCCTGGTCGTGCTGAAGCCCAATCTCATCCCCGGCCATATCGCTCCGCTGCGGAAGACCCGCCAGAACGTCATATCAGCCAACTCGCCTGGCACCCATGCCGCGACGCCTTCCAGGGCTGCTGAGGGAGCATAGACTTCACCGTATTTCAGGCAATAGCGGACCGGCGTTTCGAAGGCACCGACGCGTCGTTCTGGGTTCGCGCCATCAAAGAGCGCACTCCACACCGGATCGTGTTGAAAAGCAGCGGTGAGCACCGCACCGGCTCGTTGCGCATCTTTCTTCTGCAAACGGTACAAAGCGTCCAGTTTTCCTGTCATAGTGGCACCCTCCTCGCTTACAGTAATACTACGAAGTCCCGCCGTACAAGTTCCACCCGCTCCCTTGCCTCCTGCATCTTGCCTCCTTCGCTACCCACCTTGCACCGTTTTCATCACCCGATAGGCCAGTGGCCCAACCCAGCCCTTGAATGTGTGCGCGCGCAGCGCCAGGTCCAGGTCGCGGATCAAGTCAGCCGCACTTTCCAGCCCGATGCTGGCGCGCACGAGGCCCTCGCCGGTCCACTCGCGGATACGACGCTTCTGCTCCTCGGTATAAAACGGCATCGCGTCGATATACATATCGGTAGGATAGTAGAACAGCAGGCTATGGGCGTGTCCCAGGGATGTGGCATAGGAGAACAGGCGAATTTTCTCCGCCAGTGTAATGGCTGCCCCCAGCCCCCCCTTGAGATGGAACGTCAACATCCCGCCGAAGCCGGACATCTGCCGGGCGGCCAGCGCGTGGTGCGGGTGGCTTTCCAATCCCGGATAGAAGACGCGTTCCACCTTCGGATGGCTTTCCAGGAATTGAGCGATCTGCAGGGCATTCTCGCAATGCTGCTGCATCCGCTGCGGCAAGGTGATCAACCCGCGCGCAATCAGCCAGGCGTTGAAGGGGCTGAGCGCGCCGCCGAGGTGCACCAGCATCTCCTTGCGGATGCGCTGGATAGCCTTTTCACTCCCCAACACTGCACCGCCGAGCGCGTCGCCGTGGCCGTTCAGGTATTTCGTCAGGCTGTGCAGGACGAAGTCAGCGCCCAGGGCGAGGGGCTTTTGCAGACTTGGACCGGCCCAGGTTGAATCCACCGCGAGTGGGATGCCCGCCTCGTGCGCGATCCCGGCCAGCGCGGCGATGTCGGCGATGCGCAGGATAGGATTGGCCGGCGTCTCGACGTAGATGAGCTTCGTATTGGGACGCAGCGCGGCGCGTACCTGATCCAGGTCGCTCGTATCCACCAAGCTGACCTCGATCCCAAAGCGCGGCAGGTGCAAGCCGAACAACTCGACCGAACCGGCGTAGCAGACCTCGCTGGCAATCAGATGGTCGCCGCTGCTCAACAAGGTGAAGATCAGCGCGGACACCGCCGCCATCCCGCTGGCGGTGACGACGGCAGCTTCGGCCCCATCCAGTGCGGACAGGCGTTCCTCCAGCGCACGCAAGGTGGGATTGCCCCAGCGCGTGTAGGCGAAAGGCGGGCGAGCGGAGTCCATCATCAGCGCATCGAACAGCTTGACGCCGAATCTGGGCAGTTTGAACGTCGTCGCCATGTGCAGCGGCAGGCGCAGCGCGCCCGTCGCCGGGTCGGCGTCTTCGCCGGCGTGGATGGCCAGAGTCTCTAAGTCGAATTCATCCATTATTCGTTCACACCTCCCCTACTCTCTCCGCCAATTCTCGCAACGTCGCCTGATGGCTCGCCCGCGTGATCGGATACTGCCACGCGAACAGCACACCCAGGAACAGCAGCACTGCCGGAATCGGGCCGGTGAAGATGCGGATGGCTGTCACCGCCGCTTCAGGCTGTACCGGCAAAGGGGCGCCGGCTGCGGGCGTGAGATAGCCGGTCATGGCGAGGGCCTGGCCCATACCCCACAACGCCGCGCCCGTCGCCAGCTTCTGGAAGAAAGAGGCGAAGGCGTAGTACGATCCCTCGCGGCGCTGCCCGCTGCGCACCTGATCGTATTCAACCACGTCCGGCACCATCGACCACGGAACAACATAGGCCGTCGCGATGCCGAATCCCGCCAGCGCCGCCAGCACGTAGGCCAGCGCGACCTGGTCGGCGGGCAAGGCGGCGATGGCCAGCAGCACGACCACCCATGCGCAAGCGCCGAGGATAAACGCACGCCGCTTGTCGAGGCGCCGGCACAGCCAGACCACCGCCGGGATGAAGAGGATGGCCGATCCCTGCGCCGCCAGCACCAGGTAGTTGGCCTGCTCGGGAATCCGCAAGTAGTAGTTGGCAAAGTAGACGAGCACCGCCGCCAGGATGCTGGCGGTCGTCCAACTGAGCAGGTACAGGCCCATGACCATGCGGAAGGGCCGGTTGCTCAGCGTGTGGCGGATCGCCTCGCGCATCGGCAGCGGCGCGGGCAATTCCTCGACCGGTCGCTCGCGGGTGATGCTGAACACGATCAACGGCGGGATGATGACGACGACGCCCAGCCCGACGCCGAGAATCAGATACAGCAGGCGCGCGTCGCTGATGCTCCAGCTCAGCACGGTAGCGAGGATGATCGCGCCCAACGATCCGGCAATCGAGAAAACCATGCGGTAGCCGTTCAGCGCGCTGCGCTCGTCGTAATCGGCGGTGAGTTCGGGGGTCAGCGCGTTGTACCCCACGTGGACGACCGTGAAGGCCGTGTCGAATAGGATGAACGTCACGGCGTAATAGACGGCCAGCCAGGCTTGACTCAGCGCCGGGACCATCCACATCAGCATAAAGAAGACGCCCAGCGGGACCGCGCCGAAGAGCAACAGCACCCGGCGGCGCCCCCAGCGGGTGCGGATGCGGTCGGAGAGCAGACCGAAGAGAGGATCGTTCACCGCGTCCCACAGCCGGCTGGCACCGATATCCCACCCGGCGTAATCGGGGCGCAGTCCGGCCACGTCGGTCAGGAAATAGAGCTGGAAGAACATCAACACCGCCAGCGGGACGCTGGTGCTCAGGTCGCCGGTGCTAAAAAGCAGCTTGGTGCGTAACGGTAGCCGGGAATGAGGCGATGTATTCATAGCGTGCTCCTGGCAAAGATTATCACCGCAGAGAACGCAGGGTTCGCAGAGTTTTAAAAAGTCTCTGCGTTCTCAGCGTCCTCAGCGGTGAAATAAGGCATCACAGGGCATTGAAATCCTGTTTTTCGGCGGTCTCGTACAGGTAGAACTCGTCGAGGCTGCGCGCAGCGGCAGCATCTTTGAACGCCGCCAGCTCGCGTTCGATGGCCGGATCGATCTCGTAGGGTTCGTGCTTCGCCAGAATCTCCAACGCGCGCTCGCGGGCGCGGTCGATGGCAAGTGTGCCCCCACCCTGCTCCCACGTTTCGTAAGGCTCGCGCGAGAAGAGCTTGGGGATGAAAAGCTCTTTGCGGAATAGCTTGGACGTCGCTTCGGCGGCGATGTAACTGCCCGAAAAACCGGTTTCCTTGATCAAGTCCAGGGCCAGCGTCTCCTCATCCACCTCGATGCCGCGCGCCAACCGCAGGGCCGCGCCGCAAAGTTCGTCGTCCAGCAGCAACAGCGCGTGGCTCTCCAGCATCGTGCCGTCGAGCGTACCCGCGCAGGTGATCAGGTTGACGCCCGCCAGCACCGCCGGGAGCAGCGTCCCCATGCGCTCGAAACCGGCCTGCGCGTCTTCGCGCTTGGATTCCGTCGTCCCGCCGACACTGCGGATGGGCAGGCCGTAGTAGCGCGCCATCTGCGCCGATGCAGCCGTGATCAGCCCGGTCTCCGGCGCGCCGAGCGCGACCGTGCCGTAACGCATGTTAGCGACGGTGGACACGGTCCCGTACAGCACCGGCGTCCCCGGGCGGAAAATCTGCGCCAGCGCGACGTGCGCCAGGATAGCGGCGTTCTCCTGCGCCACCAACCCCGCCAGCGTGACCGGCGCGGTCAGTCCAGCGATGCCTTCGGGGGCCAGCGTCACCGGCTGGCCGTACTCCGCGCAGATCAACAACCCCTCGGCCTGCACCTTGTCCATCTGCAACGGGCTGACGACCGAGCAGATGCCGAAGAAGCGCGGGCGCTTGCGCAGCTCTTCTTTTCCGCCGGCGGTAATCGCCATCATGCGCATCATGTCCCTGGTGGGCAGATAGCCGTAGCAGCCCATCCCGTAAGGTTTGTGGCTGTGGTGCGCCTAGGCCCAAATCGCCTCCGTGTGGATCGTCGTCATCGGGATGCCATCCGGCCAGACGTCCATCTGCGAGTTGTGGATGTGGCGGCAGGCGTCGATGAGGATGATGTGATCGAGCATGTCCTGCTTGAGCACGGGACGGACATCGCCGGTGCGCAGGTCGAGGATGCGCGTGGGCGTCCCCAACCCGGCGAAGACCGGCGCGGATTGCTCCGGGCCGATATCCAGCCGGAATTCCGGATCGCGCCCGAACAGCGCAAACTGCTTCGGCGCCTGCTCCAACGCCCAGCGGACGAGGCTCTCCGGCAGCTTGACCGCCTGGGTTTCCTCGTCCACGTCGGCGCCGGCCTCGCGGAAAAGGTCACGGGCCTTCTGGTAATTGACCTTGATCCCCACCTCGGCGAGGATTTCCATCGAGGCGGCGTGAATGCGTTCGACTTCGGTTTCGCTCAGAACTTCAAAACAGTTTGTCTTCATGAATGACACGCTCTCCAGGCGCAAAAGGGAATTCGATAGCTACTGAGTGCACACGGTATTCACACTGTCAGCCGATGGTGACGTGTCCGCGAGCCTCCTCGTCATCACGCCACGTGAGTTTAAAGGTGAGTGTGTGCTTGGTGTGGCGGCGCTTGGTCTTCTCCTTGGCCTTGATCTTCACCCGAACGGAGCCGGGCATCTCGATACGGGTTTCTCGCTCGCCCTGGCGTAAGACCAGCTCGTTATTTTCGAGCGAATCCGCCAACTGGTGCAACAATACAGCGACGTCCTGCAAATCTCGACGTTCCTTGCTGCGGAAGAGAATTGATTTTTTTGCCATGGTCTATCTCCTTTCAAAATTGTTAACTGAGCTATTCTAGCGTAGGCGTATTGCCTACTGAGCTGGTCACAAAAACTAAAGCGATTCCAGCCCCTTATGACCGTATGAGTGTTTAGCAAAATACGACCTGCTCAGTCATACCCCTTTTCACCCCAACAGTCGCTGGCGCATCAGACGCGGCGGAAGGCTTCCGCACTGTAGAATCGCATCGTGGACCTCGCGCATCGATGCCTCAGGGTGTGCGCGCCGGTACGCGTCGACCAGTTCCAGGATCGCCAGCTTGCCCATCAAGTACGATTGGGGCTGCGTGGGCGAACTGGTGTAGCGGCGCACCTCGGCGATGGCGTTCGTGCGCTCGAGCTGGCACTCGTTGACCAAAAAATCGACCGCTTCGTCCACGCTCATCCCGCGGGTGTGGAGCGAAACGTCCAGAATGATGCGCGCAGCGCGCCAAAGCTGATCCGAAAGCCGTCCCAGCCGTTGCAGCGGTTCGCCGATGTAACCGAGTTGCTCCATCAGCTCTTCGCAGTAGAAGGCCCAGCCTTCGATGAACAGCGTCGAGAGAAAAGAACCCATCCGGCGCGGGATGCGCGCGTGCCGGTTGGCCCACACCAGTTGCAGGTGGTGGCCCGGGTACGCCTCGTGCAGCGCGGTGATCGGCAACTTGATCGAATAGTGGCCCTTGAGCTTCTGTTCCTGCTCCTCGGCGGGCGCGTCAGGATCGACCGGGGTAACGAGGAAGAGCCCTTCCTGCTTTTCCTCCAGGATGCCCGGTTGCATGTAAGCCGCGTAGGGGATGATCGGGCGCATATACATAGGCGTTTCGATGATGCGCAGCGTCTCGCCTTCCGGGATGGTCGCGATCTCGTGCTCGATGACGTACTGGCGAGCGGCTTCCATCGCTTTTTGATAAGCCGCCATCAACCCTTCGGCAGTTGGGTGATCAGCCTTGGCCTCCTCCAGCATCTCTTTAACCGTCTTGTTTGGGTCGATCTGGCGCGCGGTTTCTTCCATCAGTTCCCGCGTCAACCGGAGTTGTTCCCAACCGATCTCAAGCAGGGCGTCCGCATCGTAATCGACCATATGTTCCTCACGTAGCATCTCGTCGAACAAGTCCTTGCCGACTGCAAAGTCGCCTTGAGCGTTGGGGAGAACATCGTTCTCGATAAACGTGACATAGTCCTGGATCGCCTGGGTGGCGACTTGACCGGCCTCACTGAGTTTCTGCTGAAGCTCGGGAATATCGGACGCCATCATCGGCAGCAAAAGGCCGAACAGGCCGGGCGCCTGGCGCGCCTGCTCCAGCGTCACCTCAGCCCACACACGCGGCACGCGCTCGACGACAAGATTCTGCCGCCCCTCTTGCAGCACACGCGGGATCTCGCGCATCCGTCCCAACGCCGAACGGAGCCGCTCTGGCAGCGGCGCAAAGTCCTTGATGATGAGCATAAACACGCCGCCCATCACCTGGCCCAGATAGGAGCCGGGGTCGCGCAGGTGATCTTCAACCTTCTCGTGCTGCCGGATGAACGATTTGAATATTTGTTTGACTAGGGTATAGTCGATGTGGGCATCGGGGCTAAAATCGGTGGCATCCATCGAAGCAAACTCTTCGACAGCGGTCAAGATCTCACGCTGCTGGCTCTCGATCCCCTCGAGAGATAAGTCGCCCAGTCGATCATCCCAGCGGTGCTCACCCAATTGCGTCGCCGCCACCGGGTTCAGCTCCAATAGGCGATACACCCACGCCTCTGCGCGTTCGTAAAACTTGGCTTCACTGTCCTTCATAATTATGCTCCTTTTTTACCACGGAGACACAGAGATCACAGAGGTTTCATTGTGATCTTCTCCGTGTTCTCCGTGTCTCTGTGGTGAATTTTTGTGGGCAGGAAACAACACCACCGTTAGCCGATGGTGACGTGGCCGTACCCCTCCTCGTCATCACGCCACGCGAGTTTAACGGCGAGCGTGTGCTTGGTGTGGCGGCGCTTGGCCTTCTCCGTGGCCTTGATCTTCACCTGAACCGAACCGGGCATCTCGATGCGGGTTTCCCGCTCGCCCTGGCGCAAGACCAGCTCGTTATTTTCGAGCGAATCCGCCAACTGGTGCAACAATGCGGCAACGTCTTGCAGATCGCGACGTTCCTTGCTGCGGAAGAGAATCGACTTTTTTGCCATGATTTACCTCCTCGTATGAACTATAGCTGGCGCGTTTTTAGGGCTTGGATTGCGCCAGCCGGAACAACCCCAGGCCAATCATAATCCACCAGAGCATCCAGAACAAACCGCTGACAATCATCAAAGGTGTCGCCAGGGAAGGCGCGACGATCAGGCTGACATAATCGGCAAACGTGAGCAGGCTGGCGCCGATGCCCAACCATGCGGTGATTTTGCTAAAATGTAGGCCTTGCAGCATGACACCCGAGATAATCAGCACGGCAATCGCTATAAAGAGAAAACCAGCAGTTTGCAGTGTGGGCGTCCCCAGTATGCCCAACGTTTCTCCGGCAGCCAGCAAGCGGAGGCGTTCTGCCTCGGTAAAGGCAGCCGCGTAACGGTCACTCAGTTGCAGTACAGAGAGCATTGCCACGCGTAGGCCGACAAAAATGCCCACGCCAAGCAGTCCAAAGAACGTCGCGATGACCATAGATGCCGGATGGGTCTTCCTGAG
>JBNGDO010000129.1:0-6771 GCA_049975385.1 Anaerolineae bacterium
TACAAAAGATCAAGAGAAAGGCATAATAAGGTCATTGTGACAATACAGATACGCTCACGCACGTAAGCGTTCAACTTAGCAATGAGGTAAAAATGACAAAGAAACGTACACCGGTACCTTTGATTCGCTCGGTGGTGATCCTCAACCGCGACCGCAGCCGTACGCGTGCAGGTGCGCGGCGAGTTGGTCAAGTTGATCCATGGGGTGATTGATGCGCAATCGGCCAGCGCCGCCGAAGCGGCCCTGGCGCACCCCTATAGCCAGGAATTAGGCAAGAAGTTGAGCCAGCTGATGGATCGCCTGTTAGTGTATCAGATGGACTACTGCCGCGGGCTGCAACGGGTCTCCCCGGAATGGTACTGGCGCGACTTCCGCTTGCGTTTGAGCCGCGGCCGCAATCATCGCTCAGAGCAGCGTTTGGAACGGGCGGCGTTACTCTGGGCGATCTATCACCACTTCGAGCCCGCTCAATGGAGATCAGAACGTAAACGGCATTATCGTCATCCCGGGCTAAGTGCCCTCCAAGTCGCCGGAGTGCCGCCCGGACAAGTCAGTTACCTGGATGCTTTGGACGTTTGAACGCCCACAGAACCTCCGTTGCTGTCTGGACACCCAGCAGCGACGGGGCAGGGCGAACTTGCCCGCTGGTGAGTCTGAAAGCGCTGACCAACACACTGCCAAACTCGCCAACAAAAGCTAGAACCAGGTCATGGTTTGACAAATCTAACATTCTCGATAAGATGCTTCTCTATGGAAAGTTACCGCGAGTACCTCGGCAACCCACATGTGCATTCAGTCTACTCCGATGGCGCCGCCTCCCACCAGGAGATTGCGGCAGCGGCAGAAGACGCGGGCCTCAATTTCGTCATCGTCACCGATCACAATATCCGTGCCGAGGGGCTGGAAGCGTATTACGGGCGGACGCTGCTGCTGGTCGGCGAAGAGACACACAACGTCTACCGCCACCCGCCCGTGAATCACTTGCTCGTTTACGGGACAGAACAAGAGATGGCCCCGTATACCTTCGGCAATACACAAACCCTCATCCGCACCATCGATGCACGTGGCGGATTCTGCTATCTCGCGCATCCCATCGACAAAAACAGCCCACTCAATCCTGATTGGCAAGCCATGCCTTGGGTAGACTGGCCCGTGAAGGGTATCACCGGCCTGGAAGTGTGGAATTATATGTCGGAGTTTAAGGGCCTGCTTTGGGCACGCATCGTTGCCGCAATCTATGCGCGGCGACCGGCTTGGGGGATTCGGGGACCTCAACGAGCTACGCTACGTCTGTGGGATGAGTTGTTGAGCCAGGGGGAGCGGCTGTCGGCACTCGGCAGCGCGAACGCCCACGGCACGTCGGCCAAATGGCATATCTTCGGGCATGCAGGGTTATCTTACAACTACCTCTTCCGATGTATCAACACGCACATTCTCACCCGCGAGCCTCTGTCAGGCGAAAAAGCCCGTGACAAGGCTCTGATCTACGAGGCGCTGCGCGCGGGACGCACATGGGTTGGCTACGATCTTCCTTACCCTACCCACGGTTTCCGGTTTGTTGCGCGCAGCGGTGCAGCGCGTGCAACGGTAGGGGAAGAACTGCGGCGCTTAGGGGCCATCAACATTGAGATCGATCTTCCTGCGCCGGGGGAAATTCACCTGTTGCGAGACGGGAAACGCATGCTTAAATTGACCGGAACACAATTGCGCCACACATCGGCGGAACCGGGAATTCACCGGGTTGAAGTATATCGACGGTTTCAAGGTCGAAAAGTGGGTTGGATCTTCTCAAGCCCGATTTACATCATTTAGCCAGGCAGGACGAGCAAAAGAGGCCATCATAGACAACAAAAAGGCCGACATTTAGATGTCGGCCTCTTTTATTTAGCTGTTTACGATATTCCCAGACTAGACCAGATCCTTGCCGGGGCCTTTGGTAAAGAAGTCTTCGTTCTTCTGGATGAAGTCTTCAGCCTCGGGATCGGCCTCGTCGAAGATGGCCTCATTGGGACACTCAGCCATGCAAGCGCCGCAGCTAATGCAGGTATCCGGGTTGATATAGTATGTAGGCCAGTTAGCATCGCCTTCCACAGCGTGAATCGAATCCGTAGGACACACATCAACGCAGACCCCAGCGCGCTCGCAAATATCGGTAATTACATAAGCCATGGTGAAACCTCCTGTTATTTCGTAATAATGTTAAATGGAGCTTGCTCTCAAGACGGTTTCATTGTACACCCGAGAAAGAAACTGTCAAGCTATTTCATGCTAAATTGTTTCAGAATCCGGCTTTTGCTGGAGACGGTCTAGCGCCGAAAGCACATCATCGAGCAACTGGTTCTGATCGAACAATCCTTTCTGCAATAATGCCTGGACGCGCTGCTGCAAACGCTCGCGCTCGGATTTACCCAATTCCTTAGCTGTCACCACCACGACCGGAATATCGCGGGTGAGTTGGTTCATCTTGAGGTTCTCCAACACAGCAAACCCATCGACGTCCGGCATCATCAAATCCAAAACCACCAAGTTGGGCGGGTCGGAGTGGATCATACTGATGGCTTCTGCACCGCCCGGGGCCTCCTGCACTTTGTAACTAGCATCCTCCAGGATACGCCGCAACAGCTTGCGATCATCCGGGTTGTCGTCCACAACCAATACGTGACCGGCCACCCCGGGATGCTCCACACGGATTAAAGCGTCGAGCAGGTCTTGCTCTGTAACCGGCTTGACCAGGTAATCGGCCACGCCCATGCTGAGTCCCTTGTCCGCTTCGCTCATAATGGAGCAGACGATAATGGGAATGTCGTGGGTTTCAGGATCAGACTTCAATTCCTGAATGATCTGCCAGCCGTCCTTGCCTGGCATAATGACGTCCAGCGTAATGGCGTAGGGCTTCAAGCGTTTGGCCGTCTCGACGACGCCTTCGCTGGTTGTCATCCCCGCCACTTTGTAGCCCTGCTTTTCCAGGTAACGTTGGAAGAGGGTGATGACGCCTTCGTCGTCATCAACGGCGAGGATGGTTTGCCCGCCCGGTTCCACCTGTCTTTCGTCCTCTTCACGCTTGGAGCCCGGCCCACCGATCGGAATCCAGAAGTAGAAGCACGAGCCTTCCCCAACCACACTCTCAAATTCCATATCGCCGCCGTGCAACCTGATGAACTCACGGCTAAGAGGTAGCCCCAACCCTGTACCGCCATATCGGCGTGTCGAGGAGGAGTCGACCTGCTCAAACTGCTCGAAGACGGCGTGGCGACGGTCCGCCGGAATGCCGATGCCGGTATCTTCTACGCTCATGGTGACCTGGTATTTGTCATACGTGGCCGAAATTTTAATGAAACCCTCGTCGGTGAATTTCACCGCATTGCCCACCAGGTTGGTCAATACCTGGCGCAGACGGCGAGCATCGGCCAGGACCACCGGCAATTTTTCAGGCAGGTCCAGAACGAGTTCGACCGGTTTATCGGCCACCTGCCCGGCCATCGTCGTGATCACGCCGCGAGCAATTTCTTGCAAATCGGTGGGCTCAAAGACCATCTCCATCTTCCCGGCGCCGATCTTGGAAATATCAAGGATATCGTTGATCAATTCCAAAAGGTTCCGGCCGCTATCATAGATGGCGGTCAGGTCGGTCTTTTGCATATCGGTGAGTGGGCCGTCGATACCTTTCAGGATCACGCGCGAGAAGCCGATGATCGAATTCAATGGCGTGCGCAATTCGTGTGACATATTCGCCATGAACTGGTTTTTAAGCTTGTCGACCTCTTGCAGCTTGATGGCGGTCTCCTGGGCCTCCTGGTAAAGGACTGCCGTCTGCAGGGCCACGCTGACGTTCACACCTGCCGTGCGGACAAAGTCCTTGATCTCCTCGTCGAAGACCGGCTGTTCTTCCTGGCGGCCCAACGCCATAACGCCGAAGACAGTACCACGGACGCGTAACGGGACAATATAACCTTCGACAAGGGGTTGCGACAGGTACGCCTGCGCGTGCTGCACAAAGGTCCCATGTTCGTCGGCAAAATTCACAGACACCGATGTCATCCTTTCGATAACGCGATAGAGCATCGGCGCGTCGAGCCGGGAGAGAGGTGGCGCTTCGTCGGTATCGACCGCCAGTTTGCCGCCGGCTTCATGGACCGACACAGGGGTGAGCATGTTTCCATCCCAGTTCCACATCAGCACAGGGCGTTCGAGACGGACCGCCAACACACGCCCAACGTCGCGCATCAACGAGAGGCGATCCAGAGAACTTGACGCGGTGCGCAGCACTTCGTTGAGGATGTCCCGCCGTTCAGCTTGCGCGCGTGTCTCTTCCACCAGCCCGATGTTCTGCAAGGCCACGAACGCCTGGCGGGAGACATTTTCGTAGAAGCGCAACTCGGTGGTGGAGAACTCCCGCGCTTTGCGGGTGTGGACCATAATCGTACCGTATTGCACGCCATAGACGCGCAACTGGAAGGCCGCCATCGCCCGCAACCCCAACTGCCCAAAGAGGGAATGCAGATAATCATCGACGAGCGGGTCCTGCGTCACATCAGGCGTGACAAAACTCTCATCATCCCGCAACAATCCGGCGAGACGTGGAATTTCTTCGAGCGGATAAGCGTCGAAGGGAATCGCCTCACCATCCCGGCTCCACGACCACACGATACGCAGATGCGTTGGGTTCTGCCGAGGCTCGAGCTGTCCGGCGACGACCCAGTCCGGTTCGGAACGCTGCGAGATACCCTCAACCGCTACCTGGAAGACATCCTCCACCGTGGCAGCATCGGTGATTTGCTGTGCAATGCGATACAACATGCGGGTCTCGGCAAGCGAGCTTTGCGAGCGGTCGTACAACTCGGCGCTCTCGAGCATGTTCGCCAGTTGCGTTGCCATCAGTTCGAGCGTCGATACCAATTCGGTGGTGAAGACGAAGCGTTGATCACTTTCGATGCTGAGCGCGCCGTTGATCTGCCCGCGACTCTTGAGCGGCAGCGCAATCGCCGCGCGCACGTCGGGCAAAAGCGGGTTCTCGAAGTACAGCGGGTCACGTGTCACATCCTGCGCGATGCGGGGCCGGTCGTTGAGGATAGACCAGCCGATCATCGAGGTGGCATCGACACGCACGCGCTGGCCCATGCGGAGCAGTTTCTCGCCCATGTCGCCGGTCCCCGACTGCAAGACGGCCCATTCACCATCCTCGTCGAGCATGAAGAGGCTGACGTAGTAAAAGCCAAAGCGCTCTTTGAAGAAATCGACCGATTGCCTGAGCAAGTCCTCGCGTTCCGCCAGGCCCGTCGCCAGGTTAGCGAAGCCCACAGCCGCCGTCAATTGTTCGGTGCGCGCCTCAGAAAGTCGTAGCAACTTCTGGTTAGAGAGCACGACCGCGGCCTGGTCGGCGATATTGTTGTAGAGGCGTACATCCTGCTCTGAGGGATGGTAAGGTTCGGAGAAACGAATCCGCAGCAGGCCGATCTCACCGCCGGTAGCGACGCCTACAGTCGACAAGCGCGCAATCACAATCGCCCGCACGCCTTGTCGCAAATAAAGGGTGCGGATGTCAGGATCCATATCGGTGGCGGCTGTGATATCTTCGCAGATGTATAATTGTTCGCCTGGCTCGAGCAATTGCAAGGCCAGGAACTCCTCCACCGGGATACGCAGCCCCACTTCCATCATCTTCACCGCCGTGCTGCTGCTCCACGAACTTACGATTTCCAGCAGGCTATTTTCTTCACCGGTCTCCGGATCAGGCGCGAACATCGCGATCTCGGCCCAGGCAAACTCTGAGACGATAGTGTGCCCGACAATGGCGCGCAGCACGGTCTCGTAGCTGGTCGCCTCAGCCAGGGCGCTGGTGGCTTCGTAGAGGGTGCGCGATTCTCCGGCGCTCTCTTGGGCACGCTGTAGCAGGTTAGCGCGCTCGATGGCAGACGCGACTTGCGCCGCCACCTGTCCCAAAATGGGCATCAGCTCGGGCCGGGAGAACGCGCCGGTCTGGCGACTCTCAAGGTTCAATGTCCCCAGGATGCGCGTGCCCAATTGCAGGGGCAGGATAGCGCGAGAGAACATCCCTACCGATACCAGACGTCCATCTTCCCAGAAACGGGGATTTCTGCGAATATCTTCCTGGATGAGCGGAGCGCCCCGCTCGGCCACCAGCGCGTAACCTGTCTCTTCCCGCAAGTCGATTTCACTCCACTCTTCCACATTGACGGCTTCGCCGGCCGGTTCACCCAGGAAATGCAAAGCCCGGTTGGTGTCGTAACCCACGATGGAGACTGAATCCACCGGAATGAACGCCTGCAAGCGGTCACGCAGTTCAGCTTGCGCAGCGACGATGTTTTCGGTCGCATTCAGGAAAGCCGCCACTTCTTGCAGGAAGCGCACTTCCCGCTCACGGGCACGAGCCTCGCGCAGCGCGCTCTGCGATTGGTCGATCAACAGGCGATTTTCCAAGGCCAGTGACAACTGCTCACGTACCGCCTCGATCACGGCAACGTTGTCGTCGGTCCACTCGCGGGCGCCGTGCGGCTCTTCAAAGCTCAGGAAACCTACTGGCTCGCTTCTCACGTCAAAAGGCGCAACCAGCAGTGCCCCGTCGCCGCCGTCGCCGCCACGAGCGATCAATTGTCCATCCCAAACCTCTGTGGGGACGGCAGATGTGTCAGTGGACACAGGAGAAATCTCGTTAAGATCATAGGCGTAACCAAATACATCCTGCTTTTCGACGTAGCCCTCCCACATGTCCAGGGCATACCGCTGTTGCAGGCGTTGCAGCTCTTCGAGGCT
>JBNGDO010000129.1:6871-15342 GCA_049975385.1 Anaerolineae bacterium
CCAATCATCGAGTTCCCCCCCGCCTGCAGACGGTGGCCTTGCGTCATCATCGCGCGCCCGGCATCGCCGGTTCCAGCGTCGAGCACGGCCCACTGCTCAGAATCATCCAGCATGAAGATGCCCACATAGTAAAAGCCGAACCGCTCGCGAATCAGCTCCGCAACCTCAGCCAGCAAAGCCTCTTCATCCAACATCGAAGCGGCGTGACGCGAAACCTCAAGCGCCGTCTCCATTTGCCCGGCCCGGCGCTCGCTCTCGTGCAGAAGAATGTACCGATCCAGTCCCGTTGTCACCTCATCGACAAGCGTGCGCACGAACACTTGGGCATAGCGTTCCGGCAGATCCTCCACCGGATTCTCACTATAGAGTGTTAAAAATCCCAACAGACGATTCCGGGCTTCAAGCGGAGCCATAATCAAGCTCTGGTACCCCTGCTGAATCAAATTCTGGCGCAATTTTTCCGGGACGTCCGTCTCGATGGATAGGTCTTTGACAAAAGAGAGAGCACCAGGCGTCTGCATTCGCCGGGATTGCTGCGCATCACTGAAAAACCATTCTAAAAGCTCCTGGTCAACCTCGATACCATTCTGTTGACGGAATTCCGGCTCACCGTCCTGCGCGATTATGCCGTAAACATCCTGTACCAACGGGGTGCCATCCGCATCCCAATGGGTGAAATACCGCAGCGTGACGCCTTCCATCCCAATGAAGTCGCCAACATGGGCTGCTGCACGCGTGATCTCCTCAATCGATTGCGCCTCGTTGATCGCCACGCTCACCTCAGTCTGCATCTCACTCTCGGTCAGCGAGGTATTGAGTTGTTCGAACAGGCGCGCGTTTTGGATAGCGTTGGCTAACTGGTCAGCCACGGTTTGCAGAATGGTGATGTCAGTTTCGGAAAAGGTGCGGATTTTGCTCGATTGAACCGACATCGCACCGATCATCTGGTTGCGGCTGATGAGCGGCAGCGCGATCTCCGCTGTGGTATCGGGGAGAAGCGGGTTGACGTACCGCACGGCGGCTTCGACCCGCTCAGGGAGCTGCGCTCGAGCCTCCGCCACACAGCGTCCGATCATCGAATCGCCGCCCACGACAAATCCATGCTTGTTTTCCAGCATAATACGACCGGCTTCCCCGGAACCAGCGCGCAGCGCCACCCACTCGCCTGTCTCATCAACCAGGAAAATGCCGATGTAGTACAGGTCAAAACGCTCGCGAACCAGTTCCACAGCTTGAGGAAGAAGTTCATTCAAATCGATGATCGACGAAGCTGCGCGCGCCACTTCCGCTGCTGTTTGAAACTGGGCTGCGCGCAGCGCGTTCTCGGCGCGTGCTGCTTCCTCGGATAGATAGGCACGTCGCCGCGCCAGCAAAGCCACTGTGGGGCGCAGCAGACGGCGCAGGACGAATTGCTCAGTCGCCGACAACGGGTAAGGTTCAGCCCATTGCAGCACGACCACTCCCTGCAGGCGTCCTCCACTCAACATCGGCAACATCATCAAAGTGTGCGTCCCACGTGCAGTAGCCCATTCACGCAAATCGGCGTCGACTTCTGTCGCCTGCTGGATATCCGGCACATAGAAGATTTCTCCAGGGTCTTCCATCCACAAACGCGCCAGCGGGACGAGGTCCGGGGTCAACGGCTGATTGAGCAAGGGATCATCACTTTGAATACTACCATCGTGCCAGGAAGCCACAATTTGCGCGGTGAGCGCGCTCGACGACGCGTCGTCGTTTGACGTGGCTGCCTCAGGATCAACGCCCGCATAGAGTAACCAAGCTGTAAGATGGGCGGTGTCGCGCACGGCGAGGACGAATACATCCAGCATCTCGGCCTCGGTGTCGGTTTCAGAGAGCGCGGATTCGATAACGCTCAACGTCTCCAACTGCTCAGCATGATGCCGCGCCTGTTCGTAGAGCTGTTCCAAGGAATCAGACTGCTGCTGCGAATCGCGTTCGCTCTCAGCAGATTCACCTACAGGAGGCGATCCCTGGGTCATTTGTTCTTCGCTTTTCTCTTTATTGTTCATCGTTACCTCAAACAGCCATTCCCATCATCAAAGTGCTTGGTTCACGCCTGCATCCAACATATTCGCTATTATTCAGGCACTCTCATCGCCATCTTCCCCGTCTTTCGACACCTGTGGCGGGCGGAATTGGATGATGTTGCGCGGCGTGCCAAAGGCGCGGCCTAATTCGCGCACGGCAGCCTGCAAAACGCCCTGGACGTCCGG
This sequence comes from Anaerolineae bacterium, assembly GCA_049975385.1. Classification (GTDB taxonomy): domain Bacteria; phylum Chloroflexota; class Anaerolineae; order B4-G1; family SLSP01; genus DSWT01. The sequence continues at coordinate 9,106 of JBNGDO010000129.1, forward strand.
TGCAGCCTGTATACGCTCTGTAATTTCACGGATCATGCGCTCGCGGTTGACGCGCGCCTCAATCGTAAGCAGTTGTAAGCGGTTCTGTGCAGCGATGGCGGCCTGCTGCGTTAGGCTTTCCAGACGGCGACGCTCCTGGTCGGAGAAACGCACCTGCTCCGGATACATCGCGTTCAGGAAGCCAATACGCTGTCCACTGGCAATCAACGGCAAAAAGAGGATACTCTTCGCGCCGAAGATTCGTGAGAACAGTGCGCGATTCCGCCGCGTGAACCGCGGATCATGCTCAGGGTCATCGATCAGCGTCAGGCCGGCATTACGCGCTATCATACGCGCCTGGGGGAATTCATCCAGGCGGTAACGCTGGCGCAGCGCGCTGGTCCCGGTCGTCGTCCAATGCGCCACCACTTCGGAATAGTCTGGCTCTTGTCCATCTGTCCACGGGCGGTTGAAGAGTTGGAGGGTGATGTGATGCGCGCCTTCGCCTAACGCGGTATGCTCGCGCACCACGTTGAGAATGCCGTCGTAGGTTTGCGCCAGATTCAACTCGGCGCTACCACGATAGAGGGCCTCAGTTTCGGTACGCGAAGCCTGCACTTCCTCAAAGACCCCCTCGCGGGCGATGGTGTTGGAGAGCGCAGCAGCGGCAGTTTGCATCGCCACGATCTCCTCTTCCTGCCATACAGCGTCGCCGTCGGCACGACCTAAAAGGATGAGGTTGGGATAGAGCGCCTCGCCGCGCACGGTCAACGCTAACAAGGTATTGAAACCCAGATCCTGCATCAGTCCACGTTCCTCGTCCTGGAGAGCATCGGGCTGGAGCGTCAGGTAAGGTTTGCCGATAAGCTCATCTGCCCAAGGTTGCACGCGTTCGAGTGGGATGCGGGGTAATTGGGCTTCATCTAAATCTCCGTTAGAGGTCGCTGCCCACATCGCTCGCGACTTCCAGTGCGAAGCCCGCGTAGTACTTTCAGCTCCAACGTCCGAGGTTGGCACCAGAGCAGCAGCATCCTCGATCGCATGATACTCCAAATAGAGTACGCCCGTTGCACCGGAAGCCTCACCAAGCAAGCGGAGTACATCAGAGACGGCCTCGGTGCCACGCTCGGTTAACAGGGCCGCCGCTTGCGAGACATTAGCCTGGTAACGCGCTTGCCTGCGTACCACGCTCAATGCCGCTTCCGTGCGACCAAATTGCAGCGCGTTCTGGATAGCCGAAGAAACCTGCGTCGCCAGGAACTCCAGCAGGTTCAACTCACTCTCGCTAAACGCGTTCGCTTCCACCGTGCTGATAAGCACCGCGCCCAACACGTCATCGCCGATACGCAATGGCACACCCATGCGCGAGAACAGTCCACTACTGACCATACGTTGGCTGCTCTCCCGGGCATCTTCGCGTGTATCCTGGATAATCAGACCCGTACGCGTCTCCATAATCGTTTCAGTCAGACTGCCTGGGCCAGGCTGCCTGTCTGCAGACTCATCCACGAGATACTCCGCCGCGTCGACAGCACGACCGACCACAAACTCGCCGGTTTCGGAATCGCGTAGGAAGATGAGGGCATGCGGCACGTCGAAAATACGGCGGGTCCAATCGGCAGCACGTTCCAACAACTGCCCCATGTCACGGATCGGGAGCAAGTCGATACCGGCTTGCGAGAGCAGCGAGAACTCCTCGGCGCGGCGTTGTGCGTCCTTGTTTAGCCGGGCGTTATCCAACGCTGCTGCCGCCTGTTGGGCGAAGAGGTTCGCCAGACGCACTTCGCGATCACCAAAGGCAGCGACCTCCACCGAACGCAGGATCAGCACGCCTTGCGGACCAAACCGCCCGACCAGAGGCACAGCCATAATCGCGTGAAAACGCGAGCTACGGAGTTCGGGAACTCGCTTCTCCCAGACCTCGTAGTCATCAACCAGAACCGTTTGTTGTTGGGCCAGGGCTTCACCCGCCAGCCCCTCACCCCGTCGCAGGCGTAATCCTACCTGACCCGAGGCAGCATCTGGAGCGCCCAGCGACAGCACCAGCTCATCAGTTTCGATGTCATACTCGAAGAATCCACTGCTATCCGCATTGAGTAATGTCGCCCCTTGCTCCACGATAGCGGCCAACACATCCACCGGTTCGAGGAGTTCGCTCAGGGCCAGCGAGATATTGTAGAGCGAGCGCAGTTCTTCAGAACGTTGCTGCGTCTCTTCCGTCAGGGTCAAGTTGTCCAACACAACTTCGATCTGGTTCGCCAGACGTTGGATGAGCGCGCGCGTTTCAGGATCAAGCGGCAGTACGTTATCCCGGTACTGCAGCATCATAATAAAGCCGTGCTGCGTACCGGTGCTGCCCAAAGGAACGTAGAAGGCCCGCCTAGAGTCGAAGAGAGCAAGCTGTTCTTGTGCTTCGGGCGTTAAGGGAACGTCACCTAACAACGGGTTCAGCGGACCTAATTCCGCGCGGCGCAGACCTCGCAAGAAGGTGAAATGTTCATCCGAAAGCGTGAGAATGTCCTCCGGGAACGGCAGCTTCTCTCCGGCGGAATTGAGGACGGCGTGAGGCTGAATGCGCGGCACGTTCGGCACAGGAAAGGTGTAGATGCCCGCCGCCATGCCAAGGGCCTGCGCGAGGATACGGGCTATCTCAGTCAACACCTCTTCAAAACTAAGGTCGGGGTTGGACGCCACCTGCAACACGTTGCTGATGAGCGTTTGCTGGCGCTGGCTTTGCTGTGACTCTTCGAAGAGGCGGGCGTTCTCCAAGGCCAATGCAATCTGTTCACTCACGCTCTCGACCAGCGATAGTTCTTCAGCAGACCAGGTGCGCTGCGAGTCAGCGAGGCCCACATAGCCCAACACCCGGTCGCCAGCGCGCAGGCTCTCCATCATCACCGGCACGCCCCCGTCCATCAAGTGCGCGCGCGTAACGCGTCCGTCCCGCAAATCACTCGGCACAGGCAACGGCGGGACCGGATTCACATCCACGCGATCGTACTCGTAGGCTAACGGGCGTGACTGCGCCGCAATCCGTGCCCATCCCTGACGGCTGTAGTCGATTTGGATATCGCGAACTTCGGCCAACGCGCTCTCCATCATCTCCAAAGCACGGGCGTTGTTGAGAGCCACGGCCAATTGATCAGTCATTAATTGCAAGGTGCTGATATCCTCATCGGTGAAGGCTTCCGCGACATCGCTCTGCACATCCAGCACACCAACGACTTCATCTTCCACCAGCAACGGCAAGGCCATCTCCGAACGGGTGTCCGGCAGGTCTGGGTTGTTGAACCAGGCAGTATCCTCGCCGACGTTGAAGACGATGCGCGGTTTGCCGGAGGCGGCGACAAAGCCGACAATGCCTGTTTGTCCCACCTCCAAACGGTGTCCCCGTGCCAGCATGCGCTGCCCACCCGCAGAGGAGGCAGCGCGCAGGATAGCCCACGTCTTGGCGTCGTCGAGGATGAAGACGCCCACATGGTAGAAGCCAAACCTATCCGAAATGGCGTGAGCCGTCGTCTCCAAGAGCGTCACGACATTGCGCACCTGCGCGACCTCCTTGCTCACCAGACTGATAGTTTCCAGTTGCAGCGTCTTGCGCTCCAAATCAGCGGTGCGCTCGGCAATGCGTTCCTCCAGGCCGCCGATCATCTCGCGCAGCCGGGTGGTTACGTCATTGAACGATTGAGCCAGCACACCAATCTCATCATCGCGCTCAACAGGGATCGTGTGCGCCAGATTCCCAGAGCCGATGATGCGGGTGCCTTCGACCAGACGGTTCAGCGGATTGAGGACGAGACCCATCAGTGAAAAGTGCAACAACAGGATCAGACCTACCGCCGCCAGCACAGCAACAAGTATCAAAGCCGTCATCGGAGGATCAACGATGCTAGCTCGCTCGCCGACCACGATATAGAGGAGACGGTCTGGGTCACCCGGCATAGGCACGGCGCGCGAGATGAGATAGATCGAGCCAAACGCCGGCAGCGTGCGCAACTCCGGTGCATTCACGTCCAGCCCAGCCAATTCAGCAACCGTTGTCCCTTTTACGCCAGGGGACGAATATTCGATGACATGGCCCTCACTATCTACCAGGGCCAAAAAGTCGAACTCGCGGTTATTCTCCACAATCTGCTGCAAAAATGGGGCCAACCCCGGTGCATCCTGAATCGTTACTACGTAAGGCGCGACAGTCTCTATCGTTTGCTGCAATTGGATGGTGATCAAATCCCCTTTGCCCCAATAGACCTGGCGATAGGCATCCCGGTACTGATTGGCAACGTAAATAAATACCGGGATAAGCAACAGCAAAGGGATCCCCGCGATAATTAAAATCATACGCCAGCGCAGGCTCAAGCCCTTAGATGACATTATTGACCTCCTTGCGCCGCCAGCTCGGTACCGTAGATGCGCGCCGCAATCGGAAACGTGACAGGAATACGCAAATTCCAATGGCGTGTGGATGGCAGATTGATCGCGAGCAAGTTGCGCTCTGGTCCACGGATGGGGATATCCGCCGGCCGCTCGCCCGCAGCAAGTCGTAGCACAACCTCTCCGACCGAAACACCCTCTTCGTAACCGTACGAAACCAGGCCGCCCACTGCACCGTTGACGATTGCAATATTAGATAGAGCAAAAACCGGCACGGGGGAATTCTCTAGCATCCAGGTAATGACCTCTTTTTCATCGATAAGACGTCCGGTGGCATCGGTGACACCTTGATGACTCGCCAGCAAGATGAAATCCACCTCGCGCGCATCTTCCAACACCGCCATTTGCCACTGCAACCAGGTTGGCGCCATCCGGAATCGCGGTGCTGGCGTGCCGTACTCGCTTTGTTGCAAAGCGCCATAAGCCGACAAAGCACGGGACCTACCCGATACAGAGCCATCGCCGAGAACCATGTATTGTTGCACGCCTTCGACCAAAGCATACGCCAGCGCGACGGTTTGCACCGGATGCTGCGACTCCACAATGCCGGTGACATTGGGCAAGTCCAGCCCGTACGAGTCCAGGTCCCCACTAACTCCACAGAAAACAAAGGGCAACGTAGGATCAAAATACAACGGAATGATGGTGCGTGCTGCCTCGTCGCCAGAGACGACCACGATGTCAGGCTCAAATTCCGCGAGCCTCTCAATAGCCCGGAGTGCGGCCGGCGTTGCCTCATCAATCACCGAAACCTGCCGCACATCCATGTAAAAGGTTTCTATTTCCAGTGTACCATCAACGCTCGCGTATCCCTTACGCGCTAACGTCTCCAAGATCCCTGTGCGCACCTGCTGCGACCAGGAGTCGTCCTCGGTATAGCTGTTGACCAGGAAAAGGCGCAGCTTAGCGCGCGCCGGAGCGGGTGTCGTCAACGGCGCAGTAGGCTGTGCCGGACGGCACGCGACCACCAGCGTGAGGAGAATGATCAATTCCAATAAACGCACATATCGCTTCATACTAACCTCATTCACTCCTGCGGTTGACCTTCCACACGCCCTTCACCGGGCGGCAGCAGTTGAATACGGCTGCGTTCGACTTGCAGCGCCAGACCCAACTCGCGCGCGGCATTGCGCAAGATGGCGTCGGTGCTGGTCATCGCCCGCACCCGCCCCACGATATCACTCCGAGCGCGCTCCTGATTCGCACGCAATCGAGTCTCTTCCAGCAGACGCGCGTTGTCCAATGCCAGGTCCAACTGCTCCACGACGAAGCGCGCCAACTGGATCTGCTCCTCGGCCCACGGTGCGGACTTCTCAAAGGAAAGCACGCCCACGTTACGGTTCTGGACACGGATTGGCGCTAACAGCAGATGCTGCCCGGCATCCGTGATTTGCGTCGTCACGTCCGTCATGGCCTGAGCGGCAGCGACATCGGACGTATCCCCGATCTCCACCGGGTAAATAAAGCCCGAATCGAAGGTGTAGCCGATCTGCATCTGCCGGCGCACCAACGCCTGCCGCCACGCGCGCAAGGCATCCTGCTCCTGATACCGTTCAAGCCGTGCCAATGCCGCCGTTGTTTCTTCCAACGATATTGCGTTTGCTATGGCAACGGCGATGCCATCGGCCAGAATACGCAACACGGTCACATCTTCCTCTGTAAAGGCTGCAGCTACGTGCGTCTGGATATCCAACACGCCGAGGACCGTCTGCCCGCGCGCAATCAACGGCAGGCTCATCTCGGATTGGGTATCGGGCAGATCGGGGTTGTTAAACCAGACGGCATCCTCACCGACGCTAAACGCGAGTCGTGGCAGGCCAGTCTCGG
>JBNGDO010000130.1:0-15177 GCA_049975385.1 Anaerolineae bacterium
CCGTTACCGATAGCCTGGGGCTGCCCTCCGCGCCGGATACCGTCGTTATCACCGTGATTGCGCCGCCGCAAGCAGGCGTCCTCTTCGCGCCGGATCACACTGTCCAGGCGCAGCCCGGCGAGGTGCTCACGTTCACGCACACGCTCACCAACACCGGCGAGGTTACCGACACCTTCGATTTGACACTGACCGGCGACTGGACAACGCTGCTCACCGCGACGCCCCTCACACTCACCGTCGGCGCGACGGCAACCGTGCAGGTGGAGATAACGGTTCCACTAGACGCAACCGGCAGTTATGCGACCACCATCACGGCGACTTCGCGGCTGGATAGCGCGGTCTTTGCCATAGTGCGGAATGTAGTCACGATTCGCGACGAATCCCCGAGGTCCTACATCTTCCTGCCCCTTATCCTGCGCAACTACTAACATATCACACGCGTCTCACACCACGGGGAGCGGCTGGTCAGCCGCTCCCCGTATTTGTCTCTGACAGGGTGTTGTTCCGAGGGCTTTGCTATGACGTTCCAGTACGCGCAGCAATTGCGGGAGCGTAAGCTCGGCATCCATAACTTCTAACGCAACCTCAAATCCCCAACCGATCTTGATAGGAAAACTGGTACAGAACAACCGAATGATCCTATAGTCCCAGATTGTGCCAACCGAGGAGTAGGAAAGTTCGGGTAGGGTTCTTTGGATGTGTAGGCGCAGCCTTCGTGGACAGACGATTGAACCTGCCTTTACCCTTCACCCCTCCACCACCAGCACCCGTTCCCCGACGACACCGCACACCCGGCCCTGCCACTGCAACGTCCCTTCGATCACAACGAACGTCCCACGCAACACCTCGCGATACGCCGCAAACACCTCCGGGCGCAAAATCGCATTGACCACGCCACCCTCGTCTTCCAGTGCAATGAACGCCGTGCCCCGCGCCGTCGGCGGACGTTGCCGGCACAATGGCTGGTGCGGTTACTGCCGTACACGCGCATCTTTGCGGCGCTGGATGCGGACAAGGCCGGGACGCTGAACGCTACGCGCCTGGCGGCGTTGTCGGCGCGGGTGACGCCGGTGCGCGTGCCGGAGGGTAACGATGTGACGGAGTATTGCCAGGCCGGTGGCGATGTGCGAGCGTGGGTGATGGCGGTGACCGGCGATGACGCGCGGTTTCCGCTGCGGGTGGTGATCCCGCCAGACGAGGCACGGATGCCAGGGCTGGCGGTGCCGGCGGGGAGGTGGCAGAGACAAGACGATGGGAGCATCGTGGTGGTGTATGCGTCGGCGGAGGAGATGGAAGTGTGCAGGGAGGCGACGAGGGTGTGCGGGGGAGGGGTAAGTCAGTAGTCGGGCGAAACAGGAGGCAGGCGGAGTAAAGAGTTGTTGAGTGTCGTTTTAATGATATGAGAATCGTGATGACGCTGCTCAACACTATGCACTGCGGATGACTTGTACTCGCATCACCTCCTGAAACACCTGTCTCTGGCCCCATACTTTTGAAATCCGCGCCACCAATCACGATTCGATGCTTACCTTGACCATTCTCTGGGTCTGCCGCCTCGCGGGAACAAGGAGAACCTTGGCCTGGCCACCGTCTGGAATTCTTCAAATCTCCACAGACTCTTCATCAAGTCTTCACACAACGACGCTATACTCAAAGCGTAAACAAAACAAATACCGTAGGAGGTTTCAGATGTTCAAGAAAGGTTTGTTGATGGTGGTTGTGGTGAGTTTGTTGACGTTGGCATTGCCTACAGTGGTTGCCGCGCAGGGCGGACGCCCTCCGGTGCAAGCGCCGCACGTCAATGCGAACACCGGCATGGGCAATGTTTCTGCAGGGCGCGGTGCCCAGCAAGGCGGCTGGCTGACCGGCGGCGTCTCCCTGGTTGAGGCAACGGCTGAAGCAACGGGAATGGCGGTGGCGGACGTGATCGCAGCGCTGCAGAGCGGTCAGACCTACGCAGATCTGGCGACGCAGGCCGGCGTGACGGTGCAGGACGTTGTGGATGTTGTGCTGGCCGTGCGCGCTGAGGCGCTGGCGCAAGCGGTTGCTGCCGGTCGCTTCACCCAGACGCAGGCCGACACGATGCTGGCGCAGATGGCGACGGACCTGCTGGCGCAACTCAACGCGCCGTGGACGGCGCAGGGGGCCGGGAATGGCTACCAACTCGACGGCACGCAGCCGCTGGACAGCAGCGGGTATCGCGGCGGCAACGGCGCTGCGGGTAGAGGGAATGGGCGCACGGATCATCCAATGCTCAATGCGGCGGATTGCTTGAACACGCAACCGTAAGCGTCAAAGTCAATCGGGATACTGAAGTATGGGGCAAGTTCAAGGCTTGCCCCATGCCTTGTCAAGAGAGGGAAAGATGAAATCACAGGCAAGTAGAAGAGCAAAACGACGCCGAACCTGGCTGGTTGTCTTGATCGTGATGATCGCCGTCAGCGCAGCAGGGTACTTTTATTACACGCGCTACCTGATGGCAGCCGAAGCGCCGGCCGCCCCCGCTTTGCAGACAACGACAGTGCGCAAAGGTGACATCGTCATCACCGCCGTCGGGAGCGGCAATCTGATGTCCGGCGCGGAGATCAGTCTGGGCTTCCGCAGCGGTGGCGTCCTGGTCGAGCTGCCTGTGAAGGTGGGCGACCGCGTCGTTGCCGGGCAGGTTTTGGCACGCCTGGATGACACAGCGGCCACACTTCAGGTCACTCAGGCGGAACTGAACCTGGCGCAGGCGCAGGCCAAACTGGAGACCGCGCGCCGCGCCGTCACACCAACGCTGGCGATTGCCCAGGTCAACCTCGAAGCCGCGCAGACCGCCTACGACGCGCTCGTCAAGAGCAGCCAGTACGGCGGCGACAGGCTCACACCGGCGCGGGTCAACCTGGAACAGGCCACCGCGCAGCTCGCGCTGGCGCAGGCGGCGTATGATGCGGCGTGGGATCCGGCGCGCGATTGGGAGCTGACAGTCAAAGATCGGGCCAAGGCGCTGGAAAACGAGCGCGCCGCCACGCTCCGCGCGCTCGACAAGGCCAAAGCCGACCTGCAAGTCGCGCGGGCGAATTACAACCTGGCCGTGTTGAACCTGGATGACACCGGTGCGCTCCAGACGGCGCAGGCCAAAATCCTGAGCGCGCAACAAGCCGTGGACACAGCCCAAACCGGCGCGGAAGTGCAGGCCGCCGAATGGTCCGTACAGCAGGCGGAACTGGCGCTGACGACGGCCCGATTGACGTTCGAAAATCTCACCCTCACCGCGCCTGCCACGATGACCGTGGTTTCGGTAGCGGCCAACGTGGGTGAAACCGTGGGCACAAGCCCCATTCTCAAACTGGCGGACGTGGACACACTGCACGTGCGGTTCTACCTGGAAGAAAGCGATCTGGACAAAGTCGCCGTTGGGCACAAAGTGAGCGTGCTTTTCGACGCGCTGCCGAACAAGCCGTTCACCGGCGCGGTCACGCGCATTGACCCGGCCCTGGTCACGGTCAGCAACACGCCGGCTGTGCAGGCCTGGGCGCGCCTCGATCCGCTCGAAACGCCGCGCACCTTGCCGGTGGGCCTGACGGCGGAAGTGGAAATCATCGCCGGTGAAGCTTACAAGACGTTGCTGATCCCGGTGCAGGCGCTGCGCGAACTCGCGTCCGGCCAATTCGCGGTCTTTGTGGTGGATGCGAACGGAGACTTGAAGCTGCGTCCGGTCGAAGTGGGCTTGCGCGATTTCGCCAACGCGCAAATCCTGAGTGGTCTGGAGCAGGGTGAGGTGATCAGCACCGGCACGGTGGCGACGGAATAGGCGAGTGGCGAGTTAAGAGTTAAGAGTGGCAAATAGTGGGGTGTGAAGGGATATGGATGAGGCGTTGATTCAGGTAGAGGGGTTGGAGAAGGTGTATGGCAGTGGGGAGATTGCCGTCCACGCGCTCGCGGGTGTCAATTTTATGATCAACAAAGGCGAATTTACGGCGATTATGGGCGCGTCCGGTTCCGGCAAGTCCACCCTGATGAACATTCTAGGCTGCCTCGACCGGCCCACATCCGGCATGTACTGGCTGGACGGCGAAGATGTGAGCGATCTGGACAAGGAAGACCTGGCCGACGTGCGCAATCGTAAAATCGGTTTCGTCTTCCAATCGTTCAACCTGCTGCCGCGTCTCTCGGCGCTCAAAAATGTGATACTGCCGTTGATGTACCGGATGGAAAACCGGTTGAGCCTCGCCGAACGCGAAGAACGCGCGGTCGCTGCGCTGGAATCGGTAGGACTCAGCGACCGGTTGGAACACCGGCCCAACGAGCTTTCCGGCGGGCAGCAGCAGCGCGTCGCCATTGCGCGGGCGCTGGTCAACCAACCGCCGCTCATCCTGGCGGACGAACCGACCGGCAACCTGGACAGCCACTCCAGCGCGGAGATTATGGCGCTGCTCCACGATTTGCACGCGCGCGGCGCCACCATTCTGATGGTCACGCACGAGCCAGACATCGCCGCTCATGCCCAGCGCGTCATCTGCCTGCACGACGGGCTGATCGTTTCCGACGGCGCGAACGGCGACAGCAAGTGTATGGGCAGCACGACCGCCACAGGAGGCGCCGCATGACGTTCTGGGAGACGTTGGGCATCGCCTGGGAAGGGCTGACCCTCAACAAAGTTCGCTCATTCTTGACGACGCTGGGCGTGATTATCGGCGTCGGCTCCGTCATCATCATGCTGGCCGTCAGCGCGGGGGCCGAGGCCGCCATCGCCGAGCAGATCAACTCGCTGGGGGCCGACCTGCTCATCGTCAGCCCGCTGCGCGGGACACCCGGCGCGGCGCGCACATTCGTCTACGCCGACGCGCTCGCTATCGCGGAGAACGTGCGCGGCATCGTCGGTGTCTCGGCGGAACAGTTCAGCACGCAGGATGTCAAGGGTGGCAGCGGCGCATTGGAAGGGATATCGATCCTGGGGACGACGCCGGATTTCCCCACCGTGCGCGATTACGGCCTGGTGAGCGGGCGCTTTTTCACAACGGAAGAAAGTGATCGCAAAACCAAAGTCGCCGTGCTTGGCTACGGCATCGCGCAAGACCTGTTTGGCGCGGAGGATCCCTTTGGGCAGACGCTCACGATTGGCGCAACCCGCTTCACCGTCATCGGCGTGATGGAGCCGAAGGGCGTCATCGCCGACGTGGATTACGATGGCCGGGTCTACATCCCGCTCACCGTCGTCTTCCAAAAGTTTGCGACGATGTCGGTGGGCAGCGACCGCATTCGCACGGCCTACGTCAAAGTGGAAAGCCGCGAGAAGATGGACAGCGTCATCGCCCAGATCACGTCGTTGCTGGCCGAGCGTCACGACGTCGACCCGACCAGCCCCGATTTCAGCGTGCAAACGCAGCAAGACATCATCGCCACGCAGGAAGCGACGACCGCCGCGTTCCGCAACCTGCTGGCCTGGGTCGCCGGCGTCTCGTTGGTGGTCGGCGGCATCGGGATTATGAACATCATGCTGGTCAGCGTCACCGAGCGGACGCGCGAGATCGGCTTGCGGCAGGCGTTGGGCGCGCCGCCCGGTGCGGTGCGGTTGCAATTTCTGCTGGAGGCCGTCATCTTGAGCCTGGCGGGCGGCCTCGTCGGCGTGGTGGCGGGGATTGGCGGCGCCTATCTCTTTGGAGAATTGGGCACGCTGCGGACCGAGTTGGTGCCGGTCTCAATCCCGCTGGCCTTTGGCGCGGCGGCGGCGGTGGGCATCTTCTTCGGGTATTATCCCGCCACCCAGGCGGCGCAGTTGGATCCGATTGAGGCGCTGCGGCGGGAGTGAATCGAATAAAACAGTATTGTGGTTGGGAGGAACGAAATGATAAAGTGGTATAGGGGATTAGGATTGATTTTCGTCGTAGTTGCTTTGGCGGGCTGTGCTTCCGGAGCGGCGACGCCCGCGCCCGCCGTGAGCGGCGGCGACACGTATGCCAGCGCCACGCTGAAAGTAGACTTCACCAATGCGCTCACCGTGCGCAATCAATTGGCGCTCGGCCTGCTGAATCTGGAAGGGACGGCCAATGAAGTCACGCCCGCACAGGCGAAAAGCCTGTTGCCCTTGTGGCAGGCGCTACGGGGAACGGCGCGCAGCGGCGCGGCGGCGACGGCGGAGGTTGACGCTTTGTTGTCACAGATCGAAGAGACGTTGACCCCGGGCCAACTGGAAGCGATCAGCGCGTTACGCCTGACGCAGGACGATCTGCGTGCCTGGGCTGAGAGCCAGGGGATCACCGTGGGAACCGGAGCCGGGGTGGGCGCAGGCGCGGGCGGCGGCATGGGCGCCGGGCGTGGTCTCAGCCCCGAAGAACGCGCGACACGCCAGGCGGAGAACGGCGGCGACAGTGGCAACAGCGGCGGCTTGAGCACCGCCTTACTCGATGCGGTGGTTACATTTTTAGAAGTGCGATTGTGACTACAGGGAGAATTGGACAATGCAGAAAAACATGGTTGTAGGGTTTATGGCTTTGTTCCTAATATTGACGGCGCTGCTGAGTGGGTGCGGGAATACGTCATCTGCGCCGGCGGCGGCGACAGCAGAGACACCCACCCCGGTATCCCCGGTGGTATCTGTGGCAGCGACGGCGACGCCGGAGGAAACAAGCGGCGCTGCCGGTGTGCTGGCAACAGTTCTCCGTGACGATTATGCGGATGCGCTCAGCGTGCGCAACCAGTTGGCCTTGGGCACTTTGCGCCTGGAGGGAACGGTGAACGCCGTCACGCCGGCGCAAGCGGCAGAACTGAAACTCTACTGGCAGGCGCTGCTGGCACTGGCCGCAGATTCCACCAGCGCTGCCGAAGAGACCGCCGCTCTCCAGACCCAAATCGTCGAGACGCTGACCCCGACGCAACTGGAAGCAATCAATGGACTGGCTTTGACGAATGCACACCTGAACGCATTCTACGGCGAACAAGGCGTCGTCATCACGACGCCGGAGCCGGGCGTCACGCCGCAAGGCGGGAAGAACAGCGGATTGAGCCAGGAACAACGCGAGGCCACACGCACCGCTAACACAGCGTCGGGGACTCCCGTTGGCAGCGGCAGCAATGGCAGCGGAGCAGAACGCCGGGACATTTTGTTGAATACGCTGCTCGACCTGCTGGTACAACGTGTAGAAGAATGAATCATCGAGTTCGTTAAAACCATGGCCCCCTCCGGTTCATTGGTGACGTAACCGGTCAACGCGGCTAACGACGGTGTTTTCAGCAATGCTAAACTCGACTGCGGTGAAACTGGTACGTTCATTGACTGAATTCCGGCGACAGCGGGAGCCGCTTCACCTCAATCAGTGGCATCCCCATATCGCGGATGCGGGCGAGAATGCCGTACAAAGCGGCCTGATCCACCACCGGGCCGGTGAGCAGCGTCTCGCCTTCCGGCAGCAAGGTCAGCGTCAGCCCCGCGAACTGCCGGGCGCGGCGCGCATCTATGTGCCCGTGCAGGCGAATTTCGTAAACCGGCATTATGTCATCCATATACGCCACTCCTTTCACGCGATGTATACAGATTGTACACGACGAGAGGTCAGGTTGTCACCTATCCAAAGGTAGGTTTGCCGTGTGAGGCGTAAAAAAGCGGGGGTTGCCTGCACAAACCCCGCGAGGAACGCTGAAACGCTATGCCAATAGACCCCATTCGCGCGCGCGGACCACGGCCTGGGTGCGATTGCCTACATCGAGTTTGCTGTAGAGGTTGGTGAGATACCACTTGACCGTGCCCACGCCGATGTACAACGCCGCGCTAATCTCCCGGTTGGAGAGACCATCGGCCAGCAGGCGCAGGATTTCCACTTCGCGCTCGCTCAGGATTTCGCCGGGAATGGGAAGCGCACTTGCCTTGTAGGATGGGGCCGACACAGTCTCTGCAATCGTTGGAGAGTGTAACAACGCCAGCAGTTCATCCACAAAGGCGGGGGCCGCAGTGTGCACGTGAGGAAGCAACGCCGCCAGCGCGTCACCTTCATCCAGGAACACCCGCCGCCAGCGCTCCGGCGCGGCTATCGTCACGGCCTCGTGCAGCGCGTATAGTGCCTCCGCCAGGTGACCCTCACGGTGAAACGCGAGCGCGGTGAGCATTTTCGCTTCGATGACACGACGCATCCGCCCGGCGGGCTGCGCCTGGGAGAGGACGGCGTCCAGGAGGGCGTGTGCGCGGCGCGGTTCGCTTTCGGCCAGCAGCACACGAGCCAGCGTGAGGTCTTCCACGTCGCGCACATAGCCGACCGTGTGCGCGGCGCGGGTCTCCTGATAAGCCCGCGCCCATTGCGCGGCGGCATCGAGACGGCCTTGCATCAGGTCGAGGCGCGCCTGATGCGCGGCGGCGCGCTGCATCAGCCAGTCGATCTTGTAGGTACGGACAAGTCGCACAAGTTGTGCGAAAAGCTGCTGTGCGCTGTCGGCGTCGCCCTGGTGGTGCTTGACCCAGGCGAGGAAGCCCAGGGCCATCACCACATCATCGGTGAGGCCCCCTTGTTGTGCCAGCGCCAGTCCCTTCTGCACGTGCTGTTCAGCGGTTGTTAGCTCGTTGCGCTCACGGGCGATCTCGCCGAGGAAGGCCCACGCCAGTCCCTGCGGCGGGATGGGCGTGCGGCTTACGCGCAATGCCTCCTCGCAGGTCTGCACGGCTTCGGTCAGGCGCCCCTGGAGCATTTGCACCTGCGCGGCCTCGCAGCGGGCGTTGATCGCCAGGTAAGCGACGCTGCCGGCTTCCGCCAGGGCGCCGGCCTGGAGAAAATAGCGTTCGGCCTGGCGCGCGTCGCCGGTATGTTGGTAGGCCGAACCGAGCACATCGAAGGCGCGGGCGCGGGCGTGCTGCGCCGACTCCGGCAGCCGCACCAATCCTGCTTCTACCCAGCCGATGGCACTCTGCGCGTCACCCTGGATGACGGCGAGCGTGCCGCGATAGATGTCGGCCAGCGCCAAAAGCGCGCGCGCCTCGTCATCGTCGCGGCCTTGCAGCGCCTGGATCGCGCGCTCAAGCAGGCGTTCCGACTGCGCGATGCGCCGAACCTGGACGACATGCGTTGGCGCATCATCCGCCGCTATTACACAGATGAAGCCGCCACGCAGCGTTACGCCGAATCCACCCGTGATCAGCCCAATGTGCTGCTGGTGGTCACACCGGCGCGCATCCTGAGCCAGGATTTCAATTGAAGAGCTATACCGATGTCACCCGAGTCATCACACTCCACCCCTTATCAGCTTCCGGCTGAGTCCTCACCCGCCTTCGCCCTCACCAACGCGCAGACCATCGCCAAGCGGGTGACCTTACTGCACGAACTGCTTCCCGATGTGCGCGCCATTGGAGAACTGTGTTGCGGGGACTGCGCGCGGCAATGGGCCGCGTATCGCCAGGCATTTCCCGGTGTTAGCTACCAGGGCTTGGACATTACTCCGCATATTGTTGCCACTAACCAGGCCCAGGGCATTGCGTGTACCTGCGGCGACGTGCTGGCCCCGGCAACCTTGCGCCTATTCCTTGCCTGTGACGCGCTCTTTTTCGGGCCGCCGCTCTCGCAAGGGTGCGATGGGCATAACCTGTTGGCTTTTCACGAGGTCGTTCCCACGTACTCTGACTTTGCGCGCTTGCTGTGGGGCGACTTGGGCTACCAGGGGACATTGATCTGCATCTGCCCCAATACGACAACGATGGGCGACGTGCAACGGCTATATGCGCAGACACGCGCTGTACGACCCGATGTCAACCTGCGTTTGCTCCATTACAGCTACGCCACCCGCACTGGACACGATGAGGTTACGCCACTGCGTCTCAAATACGTGGAACTGTGGTTTTCTACAGTGTTGCCCGATGCGTGGGAAGTGCAGGAGTTGGGGCCGGACTAACTGTTAGATTGCACCACGAATTCCAGGAGACACAGGAGGTGTTCCTATGGTAGATTGGTTGCAAAGAGCGTTTGAAGAGACAAGCGTCATTTGGATTCTCCTTTCATCGATCATCGGCGGTATTGTTGGTGCGTCAGTGCGGCTGGTGTTCGAAGTCATCCTTCCGCAGAGACTCCAACAACGCCGTGAAACACTTGCAGTCGAACGTAAATATCGGATTCCTATTCTTTTCGCTACTGAAGAATTGAGAAACCGGCTCGGTAACATCATCCGAAATATGAACGCAATCGAGAAAGAGAACTGGCTACAACACAACCCTCCTGGTTATTATTACCTCAGCACCCTATACGTTGTCGCACAATTTTTTGGCTGGTTTCGTATTTTGCGTAAACGCGTAACTTATCTTGATCTGACTAGCACAAAAGAAACTCGTCGGTTCGAGGGATACCTCAAGTTGATCGAGAAAGGGTTTTCAGATCCCGGATTGCTGCGCAGCGCGCCCACCGACTTGGCCGGAACATCAGCAGATCGATGGATTTTTTCGTTTTGGCTTCAAGCCATTGGCGACTAAATGATTGAAGAACACGATGGTGAGTTTGGCACTATCGGATACGAAACCTTTAGCACCAGATATACTGCCGTTGACCAGGCATCTCAACAATGGTGTAACGCGTTAGGTGCGGTCTTTCACGATCTACGCAAGGATGATCTGCGATATCGAAGACTCGTTGCAGTTCATATGATTCTCAACGCTTTTGTTGAACACCTCGACCCACAACATTTGCGAACCAAAAAAACCACCGACTTTTCAGATCAACTCGGCAAAGAAGAAATCCGGCGTCTTGAGGAGATGATCCAGGATGTCATTCGATTGTGATGTTAAGATAAGAGTAAAGGCGCATCGTAGTCCAACATGCGTGTGTGGCTGACTGGCCGTGGGAATCTCTTTGGTAACATTTTTCGTGATAGAAAGCGAATGCTTGACAGTCAGTCAGAGAGCAGGTACACTTTGAGGGATGACGTTCATCGTTTACCAGGCGGATTAGGATGGCAGAGCGCCATTCCGCCAGAGGATGGGGAAATTACGCTTTGACGTAGAACGGACGTGCTTTTGGACCAGGACACGCCCTTCCGATGTGAAGGCGACCGCTCAGAGCATGCCCTCCAGACTGTTAGGCAACGATCATGTCCGGCAAACCGGATAAGTACAACATCGGCGACGCGCTCCTGGAAATGGGCTGGCTGCTGGTAGCCCTCCTCGTACCGTTGGGTCTCAACCTCTGGGCGCAGCAGCCTTTCGAGCTGCCCAAAGCGGCGGTGCTTCGCACCCTGGCTTGGCTCCTGGCCGGGGTGTGGCTGGCCGACTGCCTGATCCGGCGGCGCTCACCCTGGCGCGAACTGAAGTGTAATCCCCTGCTCTTCCCGGCGCTAGCCCTGGCCGGCGTACAAGTGTTGGCCACGGTCTTTGCCGCCGATCGCGGCCTCAGCCTGTGGGGCAGCTACGAACGCGCTCAGGGCACCCTCACGCTGCTGAGCTACGTGCTGCTGTTCCTGGTGGTCTCGTCGCGACTGCGGATCCTTGACCAGGCGCAGCGGCTGTTGACAGCTATGGTGATGACGGGCGTGCCCCTGGTGGCGCTGGGACTGACCCAAGCCCTCGGCTGGGACCCTGTCGGTCTGGTCAGTGATGCCCGCTCGCCGCTGTACACGACCCTGGGCCGCTCTAACTTTACCGGGGCCTACCTGGCCCTGCTACTACCCCTGACCGCTGCGTTGACCGTCACCGCCGCGCAACGTTGGCAGCGACTCGCCGGGAGCGGATTGCTCCTGGCCGAACTGGCCATCATCGGCCTCACCATGGCGCGGGGCGCTTGGCTGGCGGCCATTATGGCGCTGGGAACGTTGGCCCTGCTCTGGTTCTGGCCACGCCTGCCCCGAAGTTGGCGCCGGGTGGCCTTCATCATCGGGCTGACGGGCCTGGTGGGAGGGCTGAGCGTCACGCTCTGGCTAGGCCGCCAAGACGGATCAGAAGCAGCGCGGTTGACCATCTGGCAGGCTACGCTCGAACTCATCGCCCGACGTCCCCTGCTGGGTCACGGTCCCGACGCCCTGGGACTCGTCTTTCCCCGCGTCTACCCGCCGCAGTTGGTCTACTACCAGGGCCGGGGACTGGCCGTGGATCGCGCTCACAATCTGTTCCTCGACTGGACCGTGACGACTGGACTGTTGGGCTTATTGGCCGGGCTGACCCTGGTAGCAGCGTTTTTCCGCGCCGGCTGGCGCGCGGCACAGGCGGCGGTAGATCCCCAACGACGGCTTTTGTTGATCGCCTGCCTGGCGGCGGTCGCCGGCAACCTCGCCGGCAACCTTGTAAGCTTCGATGTCACCGCCACGGCGACGGCGACGTGGTTGCTGCTGGCCTTGCTCTCCTCCCTCGTGGAAGGGGGAAGGTGGATCTCAGGTGAAGTTGAAGTTCCTCCCGCATCGGAGCAGCACCCCGCTCCGGGGAGAGCGCATTGGCTGCGCTGGCTTCCGGCAGGGCTGGTGCTGGCAGGTGTGGGCTGGACCGTGGTCCAGTTCAACGTCCGGCCGCTAGCCGCCGACGTGGCGGCCCAGACCGCTGCTCGCCGGTCCGAAAGTGGCAACTGGCCGGGAGCCATCGAGGCCCTGGAACAAGCCGTTCGCCTGTGGCCGGTCGAACCGGTCCATCACCGGGCGCTAAGCTGGGCCTATCTCCAACGTGCGCTCAACCAGGGGCCTTTATCCTGGCTGGAACAGGCTGAGGCTGAACTGTTGGCCGCCCGCGAGTTGCGTCCAGGCGACTATCGCGTCTGGGCGGCGCTGGGTGAGTTGTACGGCCTATGGGGCAACCGCTGGGAGCCGGCCAAACTGCCGCTGGCCCACGATGCCTACCGCCGGGCGACGACCCTGGCGCCGAATTATGCCATCCTCTACACCGCCTGGGGCATCGTCGATCTGGAAGGCAATCGGTTCGCGGCAGCCGCAGATCGAGTCCACCAGGCCGTGAACATGGACGCTACCGACGGTTACGCTTACACCCACCTGGGCGACGCCGAACTGGCATTGGGGCAGGTCGAGGCGGCCAGGGCCGCCTACCAACAGGCCGTCCGCTGGGAACCGGAACTGCTTCCGGCCTATGTCGGGCTGGCCACGAGCTCCTGGCGGCTTGGACAGCGCGGTGCTGCCGAGGCAGCCCTGCGGCGGGCCGCACAGATCGACCCCAATCATCCGGCGATCCGGGCGCTGCAGGAAGAGATGGCCTTGGAACCATGAAGTTTAGTTTTTTATTCAAGTCAATAAGACAACATTAAGGAGGGAACCAATGAACACTCGAAGGTTGTGGATTGGCGTCATCGTTGTGGCTGCCACAGTGCTGGCAGCAGGAAGCGTGGCGGCACTGCCCGGTGCCATCGCGCCTGAGGCTACGGTGGCCGGCAAAATCAACTATCAAGGACACCTGACCGACCCTGAGGGCAAGCCACTTGATGGCACCTATCCCATGCGCTTCCAGCTTTACGACGACGCGTCGGCCGGTGTGCTGCTGTGGGACAGCGGCGTGTTCAATGTGGAGGTAGACAACGGCTTATTCAACACCGATCTGAACGTGGATGCCTACCACTTTGATGGGAAAGGGCTGTGGCTGCGGATCTACGTTGATGGCGACTGGCTGACTCCCCGGCAGGAGTTGCTCCCCGCACCCTACGCTCTGAATTTACGGCCGGGAGCCGAGATGGAAGCCAATTCGCCAACCAACTGGCTTTTCCGGGCAACCAACACCAGTTCCATGGCGACAGGTAGCGCTATCTGGGGAGCGGCGGCCACAGGTAGCGCCATCTATGGCAACTCGACAGGGGGATATGGCCTGCGCGGCTACAGCAACACCGGCAACGCCCTGGTGGCTACCAGTAATACCAAAACGGCCGGGGTCTTTGAAAGCAACGGGGGGTACGGCATCCGGGTGAACACCAACGGCACCGATCACTGGGATCACGCCGGCTACTTTACAGCCAACTCGGGCTACGGCGTCTATGGCGTCAGCACAAACACCTATGGCGTGCGCGGCGAGGGGACCATAGCCGGTGTGCGGGGCATCGGCAATGGCAGCGGCGTATCCGGTTCCAGCGACGGCGGCGACGGGGTCTCTGGCTGGAGCAACACCTGGACGGGCGTGTATGGTTCGAGCAACAGCTACTATGGCGTGGAAGGCAGTACCTGGAAGTCAGACAACAACTATGGCCTGTTCACCTACGACAATCTCTACTCTCTCAATTACAACCTGGCCGGGGCCATCATGCACCTGGCCCAGAACGGGGGTGACGAGCCGCTAGAGCCAGGCGACGTGGTTATCTTTGTCGGCGTCGTCGAGCCTAAGAAGTCCGGCGGGCCGTTGATCCTCCAGGTGGCCAAGGCTTCGCAGGCCAACAGCCCGGCCGTGGCCGGCGTCGTCTATAGCCGCTTCAACGTCGAGGCCGTACTAGAGGGCAACCGGCCCGAGGCTAGCTCCACTCACGAACTCCAAGAGACAACCCTCGATGGCCCGGTTCCAGCCGGCGAGCATCTGCTGCTGGTGGTCCAGGGTCCGGTCAAGGTCAAGGCCAGCGCCCTGGCAGGGTCCATCCAGCCGGGCGAATTGCTGTCCAGCGCAGAGCAGGCTGGCTATGCAGCCAGGGTGAACGCAGACTCGGCCGCGCCGGGCACCGTCTTTGGCAAGGCTCTGGAAGCATTGAACGCCGAGCAAGACCAAATCTATGTCTTTGTCACACTACAATAGGAGGGAGCCAATGACTCGAAAACAGATGCTCCTGGCATTCGTTCTATTGCTAGCCGCCCTGAGTGTGAGCGGGGCAGCCCTGGCTCAAACCTCGCCCAACTTTGACTTGGAATGGCACGTCGTGGCCGGGGGCGGACAGCCGGTTAGCTCGGCAAACTACGTGGTGCATAGCACCATCGGACAGGCGCTCGGTGCTTCATCTCTATCGAGCGCCAACTTTCGCTTGAGCGGAGGGTTCTGGCCTGTTAGTGGTGGCCGCTACGCCACTATCTACCTGCCCCTTGTCTTGAAGAACTGGCCTTAAGGATCGAGATGACAGTGCCCTGTTTCAACTTAGAACCTATCCGAAAATTCACCACTGACGCACGGGAAACGCCCGTAGACATCATTTTCGGATAGAGTCTTATTCTAACAAATGGGGGCAAGTTCAACCATTGGATTGGGGTGAGTTAGGCCCAGGGATTATCAACGATTCAGCGATATCCCCCCTTGAAATTCAAGGTATGAATATGGTATAATAGATATACACCTGGATA
>JBNGDO010000131.1:0-8719 GCA_049975385.1 Anaerolineae bacterium
GCGTGATCGACATCCCGAGTGGGAGAGGCATTGTGCGCCAGCCGGGCGAATCTGGCATGATAATGATTACAAGTGGCGACAACGCCCGTCAAACGGACGGTCTTGGGCGCAGCAGACCCACCCGGGGTAGACACATCCGCGGCAGGTGGCGGCAAATGCTTGAGATCAAGAGCCTTGAGATAGGCATAAGCACGGCGCGACGGTGCGGGTAGATCGTCCGGCGTAGCATGATGCCGGCGGCAGATCGCCTCCACCGTGCGCACGCCGTCCGTGACCATCGCGCGGAAGTCGTCGGCCTCCTCCGGTGGAATGCCCGCGCTCAACCGCTCGCGAACGTCGTTCATCAGCGCGACCAGGCCTTTTATGCGTATCGGTGCTTTCTTCATGGCGCACGTGAGTGTACCATGAATCGGCGAATGAGCGAATGGGAGAATGGGAGAATCGGCGAATGGAAGAATCAGCGAATGAGCGAATCAGCGAATGATACTGTCCACTCATTCGCTGATTCACTGATTCACTGATTCGCTGATTCGCTGATTCACCTATACCCAATTGAGGATAACCTTGCCGGAGTTGCCGGAACGCATCACGGCAAAGGCTTCCTCGAACTCAGTGTAGTGGAAACGGTGCGTGATGACCGGACTGATATCCAGGCCGGTTTGCAACATCGACTGCATCAAATACCACGTCTCGTACATCTCACGCCCGTAAATGCCTCGAATGGTCAGCATGTTGAAGATCACCGTGTTCCAGTCAATCGCCAGTTCTCCAGACGGAATGCCCAACATGGCGATTTTTCCACCGTGGCACATGTTCGCCAGCATGTCGCGGAAAGCATCCCCACTCCCCGACATCTCCAGCCCCACGTCGAAGCCCTCCTTCATTCCCAGCTCTTTCTGCACCTGGGCGATGGTCTTCTCGCGGATGTCCAGCGCGACGGTGGCGCCCATCTTCTTCGCCAGTGCCAGGCGATAGGGATTCAGATCGGTGGTGACGATAAAGCGCGCGCCTGCGTGCCTGGCAATCGCCGTCGCCATAATACCGATCGGTCCTGCGCCGGTGATCAGCACATCCTCACCGAGTACCTTGAACGCCAGCGCCGTGTGCGTCGCATTGCCGAACGGGTCGAAGATGCTAAGAAGCTCCATCGGGATGTTGGGATCGGCGTGCCATACGTTGGTCACGGGAATGCACAGATACTCGGCATATGCGCCGGTCCGGTTGACACCGACCCCCTGCGTATCATTGCACAGGTGCCGCCGCCCGGCCAGGCAGTTGCGGCAACGCCCGCAAACGATGTGACCCTCGCCGGAGACCACGTCGCCCACCTCCAAGTCGTGAACGTTACTGCCGAACGCCGCCACGGTCCCCACGAACTCGTGCCCGATGACCATCGGCACCGGGATCGTCTTCTGCGACCAGGCATCCCAATTCCAGATGTGCACGTCTGTCCCACAAATGGCGGTTTTGTGGATTTTGATCAGCACGTCGTTGATCCCCACCTCCGGCTCGGGGACGTCCTCCAACCACAGCCCTTCTTTTCGATACCGTTTGACTAAGGCCTTCATCGTTCCCTCCTTGTCTACGTCTGACTATATCCACATTATACTGCCCCTTCTACTTGCCGAGCAATATCCTTTTGTCACATCAGATCGCAATTTCCGGCTTGTCGCAACGATTTTCCATTTGGATTTACCGCATCACCAACGGCAGGTAAACCGCGTACCCATTGACGACCACGCCCGCCGACCGCGACCACAGGTTGCCCAGGCCATCATCGATCTGCGCGACGTTGCTGACATAAGTCGGCTCGATGATGTCCAAGCCAACGGTAACCCCGAACGTGAGGGTGACAGGATGTTGTGTTGCGACACTCCCGCTCCAGGTGATGACGTCCCCGGCAATCCCATAACTGCCGGACGAAGCCCACAGATCCCCCAGATAGTGGACGCCGGATGGCAGCGTGTCGGTCACGCGGACGGACGGTAGGTCGGGGCCGGGGTTGCGCAGCACGATGGTGTAAGTCAACGTATCGCCGGGGCCGGGAAGCGTTGGTTGCACGCTTTTGGTCGAGGCTTGGAGCGAGCCGTACAGCGCGCTGCCGGTGCGCTGGTAGTTGCCGCGCCCGGTGCCCCACAGGACGCGCGCGTTCGCCGTGCCCGGCAAATCGTAGGCCACGAAGCCGGAATGGGCGGTGTTGATGACGGCCTCCAGCTCGCCGTCGCCGTCGATGTCGGCCAAAGTGGGAGCGGCCAATCCGCCGTTCCAGGTCGGGCTGCCGAAGGCCGCGGGCAGATCGACCGCGTGCAGCACGTTGCCCAGATAGTCCAGGACGTAGAGCTTGCCGGTCTGCCCGCTGCCCTTTTGCGCCCACGTGGCAAAGAGCACCTCGGCATAGCCGTCGTTGTCCAGGTCGGCCACCACCGGCTCAGACGCGAACCGCAGCGGGTAACTGTGGGGATAGACCACGAACGGCCAGTTGCCGTGCTGCGTCTTATCCAGCCAGTAAGCGTGGACGCGACCATCGTAGGAAGAAAAAGTGATTTCCAGCCTGCCGTCGCCGTCTAGATCGGCGGTGACGGGATTGGACATATTGCTCTCGATGACGTTATAATCCTCGCTCACCGGGGCGGCGTTGCCGTCGGGAACCGGGATAATGGTCCAATCAAAGCCGTCTGCACTCCAACGCGTGCGATCGGCGTTGAAGATAAAGGGCATTTCGTAGAGACTGGTGTAGGGGCTGGTCCCGCAGTTGTAGACGTTGCCCATCGCCACGACCTCCAGCACGCCGTCGCCGTTGACGTCCACCATGTTGGCCGGGGTATGGGCGAAGTTGGGGCGATGCTCCGTGCCGCAGTGCGCGTAACCGCGCAAATCCACCCAGTGATCGACGTGGACGCCCACGCGGCCCCAGGCCTTGTCACCGTAGATGGCGTTGGCCGGGATGTGCGCGCCGTTCGCCTCGTAGGCGCAGATGTAGTGAACGTCGGAGGGGACGACGATCTCGCCTTGCCCGTCGCCGTCGAGGTCGCCGACGGTGGCGTTGTCGTTGAACACGCCCCAGGCGTAGGCCAGGTCGTCGGTGAGCTGCGGCCAGCCGGCGCGCAGGACGCCGTCGTGCTCGTAAACCCAGGTGTTCGTCTTGCTGCCCACGGCAGCGGTGACGATGAGTTCGAGCGTCCCGTCGCCGTCCAGATCGTAGACCGAAAGGCCGCGCAGTTCATTGGAAGCCGGCTGGCGAGTCCAGATGACCGCGCCGGTATGATCGAGCACATTCAGGTGACCGCCACCCTGCGCGGTGACAATCTCCAGGTCACCGTCGTCGTCGAGATCGGTCACCACCACGCCGGGCCAGACGCGGCTGCCGGGCGTATCGATCGGGTTCTTGACCGCGCCCGTCGCGCCGTCGAGGATGAAAACCGTGTACACGCCGGCGATAACCTCCGGCGCGCCGTCGCCGTCTAAATCGGCCACGGCGGGCGACGAATACCAGCCGGTCTCGCACCAGGAGTTATAGCAGCCACCGTGCTCCCACTTGAGCACCGGCGCAGCGATGGTCGGCGCTGCGGATCGCACCTGACCGCCCGGCGTCGCCAGCAACACAATCAAGAGGAATGCCAATGCTGCCTTCATCGTTTGCCTCCTAAAATGTGAGAGAGTGTTATGGCTCCATAATCACGACCGAGCACTCACATAACTCGCGGAATTCCTCAGGATCGGCGCTGCGCATGTGCATCGGCACAGCGACTCTCGGACCGATGTCCGCCACGGCCTGGGCCGCTTCCTGAACGTCCATCGTGTACGTGCCGTCGATCGGCAGCAGAGCCACGCCACACACAGCAATAGCGTGAGCCAATGTGCTTTCATCGTACACCTCCTGTACTCAGTCGTTGTCAACCATCTTGCGCACGCTGCCGTCGCGCTTCGTAGAGGAAGACCGATGCTGCCACCGAAGCATTGAACGAGGTCGCAGAGCCGTACAGAGGAATGGTGACATAAGCATCGCACAGCGTCTCAAAATAGTGACTGAGGCCCACGGTCTCGTTGCCGATGGCGACGACGGTAGGCCCGGTCAGATCGTGTTCATAAAGCGGGACGGTAGCATGCGAGCTGGTGGCGACCACCTGGACATGCCCCAACCTGTCGCGCGCCATTGCCAGCCACGCCTCCAAAATGCTATGTTTCGCCACGCGCAGTACGGGCAGCGCGAACAACGAGCCGATGCTGGCACGCACCGTCTTGGGATCGTACAGATCTGCTGCGTGCCCGGTGATGATGACGGCATCCGCGCCCAAGGCATCGGCAGAGCGGATTGTGCTCCCCAGGTTTCCCGGGCTGCCTGGCCGATCCAGCAACAGTAGCAGCAAATCATCTTTGATGGGGATACGCACCGGGTCGTCTGGACGTTGCGCCACCACCGCCAGCAGTTCCGAGGCCATATCGCGATCGCTGAGCTGCGTCTGCACGTACTCGCTCACGTGCAGACGTACCTCCTCCGGCGTCTGCGCGATGATCTCTACTCCCCAGTCCGTGTGTTCGACTTCCGGGCAGTAGATGAGCCAACGCACGTTCCAATCGTAGAGGTACGCAGCGCGGATCGCGGCGACGCCCTCGATGAAAAACAGCCCTTCTTTGTTCCGCCGCCGTCGCTGGGCCTCCAATGCGCGTACCAGTTTGATCTTTTTATTCTTGAGCGATGTAATCATAGGTATTGAGACAGCATTGACAGGATTTGTATCACGTGCCCGATCTTGTGAATCCTGTCTAAAACGAACCGTACAACTGCTATAGTTGGATGGTTAGCGATTGCTTCCCGGCTTCTGGGATGAGAAGCACGCCCAGGTCGCTGGTCCGTGACAGGCCGCCAGAGACGGATTCTACCGCCGCGACACCACGCAGCACGGTGGACCACGGTCGGGTCGCGCCTTCCACCTGCACGTGAATCTCCGATCCATTGCGGTTTGCCGAGACGATCAGCGCAGTCCCACCCTTGAGCGTCGGGACGCGCGCGGAAGCCGTCGCACCATCCGCCAGCTCGAAGATGTGGAAGGTCACACTGTCGGCGAAGTCATAATCGGGCTGTTGTTCGTTCACACCAAGCGCGACGATCGAATTGGGCCGCACCATCAGCGGCAGGCTGAGATAGCCATGCGTCTCACGCACCCATCTGCCCCCCTCGACGATGTCATTGTTGAGAAAATTCGTCCAGCGGCCTTCCGGCAGGTAGTAGTCGACCTTGCCATCCGGTGAGAAGATCGGCGCGACGAGTAGCGCGTCGCCGAGCATGTACTGCCGGTCGAGCGTGTCGCAGCCCGGATCGTCGGGAAACTCCAACGGCATCGCGCGCATCATCGGCGTGCCGTGTTCGTGCGCTTCGATGGCTGCGTCGAAGAGATAGGGCATCAGCCGGCACTTGAGCTTGGTGAAGAAGCGCAGAACGTCACTCGCGGTCGGGCCGTCATAGCCGGCTTCATCGAAGAGCCAGGGCACGCGGTAGGAGCTGTTGCCGTGCAGGCGGCTGTGCGACGAGAGCAGGCCGAAGGCGCACCAGCGTTTGTACACGTCCGCCGACGCCGTCAGCTCGAAGCCGCCCATGTCGTGGCTCCAGAAACCGAAGCCCGACATCCCCAGGGAGAGGCCACCGCGCAGGCTTTCGGACATCGACTCGAAGGTCGCGGTGCTGTCGCCGCCCCAGTGAACGGGGTACTGCTGCCCGCCCGTCGTGGCCGAACGCGCGAAGACGGTGGCCTCGCCCTTGCCGAGCTTCTCTTCCAGCACCTCGAACACCGTCTGGTTGTAGAGTTGGGTGTAGTAATTGTGCATCAGCACGGGATCCGAGCCATCGAAGTAGACGACGTCCGTGGGGATGCGCTCGCCGAAGTCGGTCTTGAAGCTGTCCACGCCCATATCGACCAGCGCGCGCAGCTTGTCGGCGTACCAGCGGCGCGCCTCCGGGCTGGTAAAGTCCACCAGGCCCATGCCCGCCTGCCACTTGTCCCACTGGAAAACGGAGCCATCGGGGCGCTTGAGCAGATAGCCGTGCGCCATCCCCTCGTCGAAGAGCGCCGAACGCTGCGCGATGTAGGGGTTGATCCACACGCAAATCTTGAGGCCGCGCGCCTTGAGCCGTTTGAGCATTCCTACCGGGTCGGGGAAGACCGCCGGATCCCACGCGAAGTTGCACCAGTGAAAGGCCTTCATCCAGAAGCAGTCGAAGTGGAAGACGTGCAGCGGCAGGTCGCGGTCGGCCATGCCCTGGATAAAGCCGGTGACGGTGTCCTCGTCGTAGTCGGTGACGAAGGACGTGGTCAGCCACAGACCGAAGGACCAGGCGGGCGGCAGCGCGGGCCGTCCGGTGAGCGCAGTGTAGCGATCCAGCACCTCTTTGGGCGTGGGGCCGTAGATGAAGACATAGTCCAGGTACTCGCCCGGCACGCTGAACTGCACGCGCTCGACCTTCTCCGATGCAATCTCCAGCGACACTTTCTCCGGGTGGTTGATGAAGACGCCGTAGCCGCGATTGGTCAGGTAGAGCGGGATGTTCTTGTACGCCTGCTCGCTGCTCGTGCCGCCGTCCTCCTGCCACAGGTCGACGACCTGGCCGTTTTTGACGAACGGCGTGAAGCGCTCGCCCAGCCCGTAGACGCACTCCCCCACCCCGAGCGCCAGTTGCTCGTGGATGAAGCGCCCGTCGGGCGTGTCCGCGAAGCCCAGTGCGCGCCAGCCACTTTCGGTGATGGTTTTGCCGCCGTCTTTAAACTGCACTTTCCAATCCCCGGCCTTCTCGATGCGCGCCGTCAATTGCCCGCTGGTCAGCGTGGCAGCGTCTTCATCGTTGTGGATAATGACGTCCGGCGCGGGCTGCGGGTACAGCGTGAATTCCGGCTTGCGCGGTTGCCCGCCTTTGTGATGCCAGACCTGCACGCGGATGACGTTCTCCATCGGTGAGGAGAAGCGCGCCGTGAGCATTGGCAGGTTGAGCGTGTCACCGCGATGGTTCACCCGCCGGGTCGGCGCGTAGACCGTCAGCGCATCGGGTTCCACGTCAACATCGTAAACGTGCACCGCGTAGTACGGCGTCACGCCCTCACGAATACCCCAATATCCATCGGTGAATTTCATAGCCTAGCCTCCTGAGATAATAAACCACGAATGTCTGCATTCGCCGAATCTACACTAAGGTAGTTCCAGGATTTAAACCAGGCCACATCAGGGGAAAGTTCCTGCGCCAGTGCCAAAGTCTGGCTGGTTTATTTTCCTGGAACGGCCTAATCTTCACGAATATAGAACAATTAGTGTAGATTCGTGGTAAGCTTCCCCCGTAGTTACAGCTCTCCCGCGTACTCTACATCGTACGGAGCGACCTGTGCGATGACGTAATTCCGGCGGGCCTGGACGAGCTGCTGAATGTGCCACTGGTCATGGATGACCCAGGAGGCGAACATATCCCCTGCGCTTATATCGGCATCCCAAGGCGCGGGCATACTCGTCTCCCAATCGGGCGCGCTAAGGCTCTCCAGCCAAGCCAGCGAATCACGGCGCTCCGCAAGGAAGTTCTGCACAGACGTTTCGAGGTCGCGCTCGTTGTAACGGCGCTCTGTCACCCACGCGAAGGGGCGGATGCCGGACCAGGATTCCTCGGACCTGTGCAAAATGAGATCCAGGTGAGCGCGGAAATCCTCGCGTTCCTCATCGTAGAGATGGTTGATGATCTCCAGGATCGACCAGGTCTCCGCATCCGGCTTCCATCTGGCCTGTTCCGGCGTCACCAACTCCGTAAGCTGCCAGATGATCTCGGCGTGATGCGCCATCAAGCTTCTAAGATAGGCAAAGTCCATCGTAACACCTCCATCAACAAACCGCCTATCCAGGGCTGTAGACGATGTGCGAGTTCCAGGGAATGATCAATGGTTGGGGTCCACCGGCGGGGAACAGCGCCGCCCATGCCCGCGGGTCATACGTCCGCTTCGCAAAACACGCGTAGTGCGAGGGAATCGCCGTCTTCAACCCAAGTTTCTGCGCCAGGCGGACGCTGTCCTCGAAAAAGGGAAACTCGCCCTCGGTGGGATGGGTGGTGAGGAAGCCGATGTCCGGCTTTAGCGCAGCGATGGGGGCGATCAGTTCGTCGTGGTCGGCAAAGGTGTTGATGGCGTCGCCGGTGACGTAGAGCCGGACGCCCCCCATCTCGATGACGTAACCCAGGTGCGTCACGTCCGGCGGGGCGATGCCCGCCGCGGGGTCGCCCTGCGGCGGTTTGGACCAGAATGCCTGGATGGCGACCTCGCCGAGCGCCACCGACTCCCCCGCGCGGATGATGATCGTGTGGCCGGCGTCGATAGGGGTTTCGTCGAGTACCTGCGCGACACTCTCCGGCGGCCCGATGAGGACCACGTCTGGCCATGCCGCGTGGATGCGCGTCAACGTCTCCGGGTTGGTGTGATCGCCGTGACGGTGGGTCACCAGCACGTAGTCGACGGGGAATTCCGCCTCAACCACAGGCGGCTGCGGGCGGATGAACTTCTCCGCCGGGCGTTTCGCCGGAAAGTACGGATCGATGAGCAGCACCGTCTCTCGCGCATCCTTGAGAGCAAAGGCGTTCTGCTCGAACCAGTGGATGCCCACCGCGCCTGGCGGCACGGTCAATTTGGCAAATGGATGCATAGTCCCTCCGATAGTCTTTGGTCGTATCATCTCAATAAAAAGGGGAGAAGTAGGGGTT
>JBNGDO010000131.1:8729-15078 GCA_049975385.1 Anaerolineae bacterium
CCCTCCCCCCAAAACCCCCACCCGACTGGATTAACAAGACAGAAAAATTCCCATCCTGTAAATCCTGTCTAGCACATCGCCAGTTTTACCACGGCCACTCGTTACCTTGATAATCGACGAGGACCAGCCGATCTTCGTCCTCGCGTGGGTTTACAAAGAAGGGGATCGCGTAATCAGCGGCCTCTTCCGGTTCCAGGTCGGCCTCGTTGTTCTTCTGCCCGCTCATGTACGAGCGTACCCAGCCAGGATGGTAGACGCGGAACGTGTACCCCTCCGGGCGCAAGTAGTTGAACAGGTTCTTGACGCCCATATTCAGCGCCGCCTTGGACATGCAATAGCCAAACCAGGCTTCGCGATAGCTGCGCTCGACACTCCCCGCCTCCGAGGAAACGAAGCACAGCCGCTTGAACGTTCCCTGGTCCAGCAGCGGCAAGAACGCCTCTACCACGCGCAACGGCCCCAGGCTGTTGACGTCGAACAACCGGTGCATTTCGTCGTAGTCCAGCCCATCGCGGATGGTGATGGGGTTGGTACGCGTGCTGACGCCCGCGTTGTTGATCAACATATCGAGGTGTGGGATTCGCGCAGCCACGGCCTGCGCTGCCGCCTGCACCGATTCCACCGCAGCCACGTCCAGCGGGACGATGTGCAAGTCGTAAGGATACTGCTCTTTCAGGTCGGCCAACTCCGGCCACTCGGGCATGTACTGCCCGGCGAAGACGCGCCATCCCTGCGCTAACAGGCCCGACGCGAGTCCAAAGCCCAATCCCCGATCCGCGCCCGTCACAAATGCCATCCGCTTCGCCGCCGCGCACCAGCGCAACGCGTTACTCAACAACGTCTGGAAGGAGGGATGTTGCCACACTTCGACGTTGTGACCGGGCGTGAGCATACAGACGCGGCCCGCCCCTTCCGAGCGTGTCCACCCGCCAGGCTGGATGCCGTGCTGTGAGGCGGTGGTCATAAAAATGTCAGCATCCGCATCATCCAGCGCCATCATGTAGTGCTCGTCCGCCAAGGTGAACGGCGCGGCGCCGACGGTCAGCGGGTGGCCCACCTGCGGCTCCACGGTGACGGGGCACTGCGGGGGATGGTCGACGAAGACGCCGCCCATCAACTGACGGAACACCCGGTTCTGCGCGTATCCGGCAGAGCCAGAATGGACGACCAGCAAGCCATTGCCCCGGCGAACGTAATTCACAAAGGCCGTCTCGATCTCCTCCGTCATCCAATGGCTCTCGTCGGTCGCCGAAACGTTGTTCGATTTGACGAATAGCACCACGGGATACGCCGCTATCCGCTCTGCCGACCACTCAGCGGGATCCTCGATCCAATCGAAGGTAAAGCCCTGTTCGGCCAACGGGGCCAGCCCCTCGCGGGCGATCTGCGCCGGATGCCAACGATCATCGGCCAAAACTAAGACTCGCATCTTCACACCTCCAGAAACAGTTGCCGGTTACAAGTTGAAAGTTGAAAGTTAAGAACAGGTCAGGGACGGGTAAAGCTTTCCAGTTCGGCTACGGGAACGGTCTGCCCCAGGCTCTCGATGCTGTCGTAGAGCATCTGCAAGATATAGCGCGCATTGTGCGTGTACGCGCCTGGGTCTTCATTGACGTAGTGATAGTTATAGGCGGCTTGCAGCGACCGGGGCGTCCACGCGTTATAGCGATTGCCTGGATTCACCTCATCACTGTCGGCGACGCCGTTGCCATTCGTGTCGTTCAGATAATACGGGAAGGCGTTTGCGTAGACCAGTGGCTGCCCGACGACCTCCGACGTATACGCTATCAGCGCCTCGTAAAGCGTGTTGTGGAGAGTCGCTATTTCGGCGGTGATGGGTTCGCGTATGTCACCATCACCGTCATAATCCACCTCGCTTTCCCGGATGGTGTGCAAATCGGCGCGATCCACAACGTTGAGGTGGCAGGGACTGCACGTATCGGGATCGAGCGCTGTGCTATGCGGGTCGTGGCAATCGGAGCACGTTTCGTAATCCTCCACGTGGGCAAAACGCCCAACGTAGGTCCGCCCCGCGTACTGGTAACCGCCCCGCGCATCGCCGCCGAGGAGCGTCGCAGCCGCGACGGCGTAGTGGACGTTGATGAAGCTCAAATCCGTCGCAACCACGTCAGGATCGAGGCCGGCGATAGCCTGATCGACCGTTGGCGTACCGGTACGCCCCTGGTGGCACTGCATACAATTGGCCGCGCGGGTATTCTCGGTGATTTCGATGCCGGAGGGGAACGTCACCTGGGTCATCGCGTGCGCCGGCGGGTTGTGACACGCACTGCAGGCCACCACCGAGCCAACCCACGGCTCTTCCTCGATCTGTCCGGCTGCCGTCCCATCCGCGCCAAAAAAATCGAGGTAACCGTACAAACTGTGGCACTTCGCGCAATTTGCCGGCACTACGGGCGGCTCATCCTCATCCCAGTGCGTGAACGACCGCGAGGTCGCATCCGCGTGACCGGAACGCGCCCATTTTTCGCTGACGCTCTCGATGGATTCCGGAGCCACAAAAAAACGATAGCCCCAAATGAACACACCTGCCAGGGCAATCAGAACCAAACCGAGAGCCAAAATTGTGGACCACTTCATTGCCATTCCTCCTTAGCGCTCACGATATGCTACTTGCCAAGTTTGACTAAGTGAGTATAAACTGACCTAAACAAAAAATCAAATACTACTCCCGAAAGGAACCTGCGATGCAATGGAAAACTAAGAAGATTTTCTGGACTGCCATCTATTTCATCCTGATCTTCGCGCCGCTATTGATTCTCTTACTCGCGCCCCGGCCAACAGGTCGGACTTTTTGGCGCGAACTCTCCGTGGCGCTCGGTTTTGCAGGCCTCGCGCTGATGGGATTACAATTCATCCCCACCGCCCGGCTGCCTTTTTTGAGCGAAGTTTTTCCGCTGGACACAATCTATAGCTTTCACCACCGGTTGTCCGTCATCGCTTTCCTGCTGACGCTGGCACATCCCCTGATCCTCTTCATTCAGAACCCATACACGCTGAAGCTGCTCAACGTCTTCACTGCGCCGTGGCGAGCAAGAGCTGCCATTGCAGCGACTATTGCGATGATTTTTCTGGTCCTCACCTCCGTCAAACGGCTGTCGCTCAAGCTGTCCTATGAAGCTTGGCGTGTGCTCCACGATGTGCTGTCGATTGCCGTGGTCGGCTTTGCCCTGTACCACATCTTCAAGGTAAACTATTACACCTCGATTCCGCTCCAACGGTGGCTTTGGGTGGTTATGGGCGTGATCTGGGGGCTGATGATGCTGTACATCCGTGTCCTCAAACCCCTGCAACTTCTGCGACGCCCTTATGAGATCGTTGAAGTGATCCCCGAACGCGGCAACACCTGGACGCTGAACCTCAAGCCGATCGGCCACAAGGGTCACCGTTTCCGTGCCGGGCAAGTGGCCTGGTTGAGCATCGGTCACTCTCCTTTCCATATCGAGGAACACCCCTTCTCTTACGCTTCCAGTGATATGCATCCAGAGGTCGTTGGCTTTGCCATCAAGGAGTTGGGGGACTTCACCTCGACCATCGGCAAGCTGCAACCTGGAACTAAAGTCTACATCGATGGCCCGTATGGCACCTTCGATCTCGATCACCACCCCGACCGCAATTACGTCTTCATCGCCGGGGGCATCGGCTCCGCACCGGTGATGAGCATGTTGCGCACGTTAGCCGATCGCAACGATGAACGGCACTTGCAATTCTTCTACGGCAATCCCACCTACGATACTATCATCTTCCGCGAGGAATTAGAGAGCCTGCAACAGCGCCTCAACCTGGACGTCATCCACGTGCTGGAAAACCCACCAGAAGATTGGGAAGGAGAAAGCGGCTTTGTCACCAAAGCCGTGCTGGAGCGCCACCTCACTTCAGAGTTCCAACACTGCACCTACTTCATCTGCGGCCCGCTGCTGATGATCGAGAGCGTGGAGCACGCACTCATGCAGTTGTCCGTCTCTCGCAAAACCATGCTCGAGATGGACCGCGAGCAGGAGTTTAAGATGCCACGCAAATACATCTATTCCGAAAACTACAAGATGGCCTGAAGGAGGATACAATGCAACGCATTTATGCACGACGTTTGCTGCTGGCAACCCTCACCCTCATCCTGGTGCTTACCGTGCTCTTCGCCGTTCTTCAAGGCGGGTTGCCGTTTTAGCCGGCCGGATGACAAAACATCAAAACGGGGGACGTTCAATCGCGTCCCCCGTTTTGATTACCAATCCAACACCGACCCATCGTCGGGATCGTAGCGCTCCGGGTTGCGCCAGTCGTGATCGATCTTGTCCTCGAGCGCGTCCATATCCAGCTCGATGCCCAAACCTGGCCCGGTGGGCAACTCGACGAAGCCGTCTTTCGCCACAAACGGCTGCTTCAGATAGCCCTCACCGAGCGTCGTGTGTTCCTGCGCGACGAAGTTGGGGATCGAGGCGTCCAACT
This sequence comes from Anaerolineae bacterium, assembly GCA_049975385.1. GTDB lineage: Bacteria > Chloroflexota > Anaerolineae > B4-G1 > SLSP01 > DSWT01. The sequence continues at coordinate 13,194 of JBNGDO010000131.1, forward strand.
GGATGCACGCCGCCAGCGAAATCGGCCCGAGCGGATTGTGGGGCGCGATCCCGGCGTAGTAGGCTTCGCCCATCCCGGCGATGATGCGCGCTTCGTTGATGCCACCTGCGTGACACAAATCCGGCTGCAACACCGGGGCCGCTTGCTTCTCCAGAACCTCGCGGAAGCCCCACTTGGTGAAAACGCGCTCGCCCGTGGCGATGGGCAGGTGCGTGCCACGCGCGATCTCGGCCATCACGTCGAGGTTCTGCGCCTGGCACGGCTCTTCGATGAACATCGGCTGGTACGGTTCCAGCGCCTTGATCAGCAACTTCGCCGTCTGCGGGCTGATCGCGCCGTGGAAGTCGATGGCGATGTCGGCGTGCGGTCCGCCAGCCTCGCGCAGCGCGGCAAAGTGCGCCTCCGCTGCCTCGACAAACGCCAGGCTCTCGATAATGCGCGCCGGACGCCCGCCTCGCACACCCGTCTTGAACGCCGTGAAGCCCTGCGCCATCCACGATTTGACCGCTTCGGGATCGTTGGCGTGCTTGTACATGCGGATGCGGTCGCGGGTGGGGCCGCCGAAGAGCTTGTAGACCGGCACTCCGAGCGCCTTTCCGGCGAGATCCCAGAGCGCCTGCTCCACCCCGCTCAACGCGCTCGTAAGGAGCGGGCCACCACGATAGAAGGCGTGGCGGTACATCGCCTGCCAGTGATGGACGACGCGCGTGGGGTCTTTGCCGATCAAATAAAGCGAAAGTTCGTCTACGGCCCGCGCGCACGTCAGCGCGCGCCCTTCGAGGATCGGTTCGCCCAACCCCACCAACCCCTCGTCGGTGTGAATCTGCAAAAACAGCCAGCGTGGCTCAACCAAAAACGTCTCTACGCTCGTAATCTTCATAAAATTCTCCTTGTGAAATGGTCCGGGCTGGTGTGTTTTGGACAGCCTTTTGTCTGAGCAGGAAGGAATAAGAAAAACTAAGCAACCGTATCCCAGGTAGAGCTAGGATGCTCAGATTCGAAGCCGATCAGAGCCCGCGCACGGGCGTAGCTGACCAGTGCTTCGAAGCCTGAAACCGGACGTTTTCACGTCGTCACTTCCGAAAAGAAGAAGGCCGCCAACTTGTGAGAGTACGCCCGACGTTGCCGATCCCCCCGTGACGACAATTCTCATCAAACGCCTACCCCCCAACTCGAACTAAAAGGTGAAAACATTGTATGGCGCGCGATGAAAAAAGTCAACGCGCGGATGCGTATGCACACCCACGCACAGCTATTTGCCAAACCGGGGCTTTGAGGTACAGTTCTCGCATCCAACAGCAAAAAGGAGACAAAAATGCCGACGGGTTCGTTCGTTATACTCTTTATCGCGTTTATCGCCCTCATAACCGGGGGGATGTACGGATTCAGCAAACTGGCCTCGAACATAGTCACACGCGCCATACAGCAGCGCCTGCACGCGCTCCAGGAGATCGTCGAAGGCAGAATCCCCGACACCTGGCTGAAGCCCTTCCAAAAGCGCGTCGCCGCGCTACGGCGCAACGCTGCAAGCGAAGCGCAGTTTGAGCAGTTCGGGAAGCGCATTCAAAAACGCTGCTTGCGCAACCTCGACGAAATGACGCGCTATATTACGAACGTCAATCTGGCCGATACCGAGACAACGCACAAGGCAATCATTGCCGACCTTAAGGCGAAACAGCAAGCCTGGCCCACCAAAGACTGGCGCGAGTGGATCGCCCACGTGGAAGCACTCGACATGCCGTCTGCGACCGAGGAAGAACAAACTGATCTTTCATCAGCAGATTGAGCAGTTTTCTGTTGGCCGACCAAAAGATTCTGCTCATCTGCATACAATCTGTGATCGCCTATCGGCTGACAGAACTAAAATGACTACCTGACAACCTAA
>JBNGDO010000132.1:0-4603 GCA_049975385.1 Anaerolineae bacterium
ATTTTACGCAGCACGCACGTGCATCTCCCCATACACCACCCACTTATACGTCGTCAGCGCCTCCAGTCCCATCGGACCGCGCGCGTGGAGCTTCTGCGTGCTGACGGCGACTTCCGCACCCAGGCCGAACTGCCCGCCATCGTTGAAGCGCGTGCTGGCGTTGACGAGGACCGCCGCCGAGTTGATCGCGTTGACGAAGCGCGTGGCGTTGCCCCAATCGTTGGTGAGGATGCCGTCCGAGTGCTCGGTGCTGTGCGCGTGGATGTGGGCGACCGCCTCATCGAGCGTATCCACGATCTTGATGCCGAGGATGAGCGCCAGCCATTCCTGATCGAAGTCCTCCGGCCCGGCAGCAATCACTTGAGCGCCACCTCCATTATCCTCTAAAATTGCCAGCGCGTCCAGCGTCACCCGCAGTTCGACATGGCTGCGCGCCAGCCGCTCCGCGAGCGATGGCAGGAACGCCGCCGCGACGGCGCGATGCACCAACACCGTATCCAGCGCGTTGCAGACGCTCGGACGCTGGATCTTCGCATTCTCGATCACGTCCAGCGCGCGCACCAAATCAGCGCTGGCATCGACGAACAAATGGCAGATGCCGATCCCGCCGGTGATCACGGGGATCGTGCTCTGCTCGCGGCACAGGCGGTGCAGGCCCGCACCACCACGCGGGATGAGCATATCGACGTATGCATCCAGGCGTAGCAGTTGGCTCACCAGCGCGCGATCGGGGTTGGCGATGATCTGCACGGCTTCCAGGGGCAGGCCCACCTTTTTCAGTGCAGCCTGGATTACGGTGACCAGTGCGAGATTGCTGCGCAGCGTCTCGCTGCCGCCGCGCAGGATGACGGCATTGCCGGTCTTGAGGGAAAGCGTGGCGATGTCGATGGTGACGTTAGGCCGCGCCTCGTAGATAACGCCGAGCACGCCGATGGGGATGCGGCGGCGGCTCAGGCGGATGCCGTTGGGCAGCAGCCGGCCTTCGATTTCCTCACCGACGGGATCGGGCAGGGCTACCACCTTGCGCGTATCCGCCGCCAATCCGGCCACGCGCGCCTCCGTCAGCAGCAGGCGATCCAGCAGGGCATCCGAAACTCCCTTCGCCCGCGCGTCCTCGATGTCGAGTGCGTTCTGCGCCAGCACCGTCGCCGCCTGCGCCTCGAGTTCGTCCGCAATCGCCAGCAGCGCAGCATTTTTCTCCGCCGCCGTCAACAGCGCCAACTCCCGGCTCGCCGCCTTCGCTGCGCGGCCCATAGCGTTCAAGTCTACGTTCATTTCGCTCATTGATCCTCCATTCCAGCTATCAGCAGTCAGCCATCGGCTATCAACAAGAACCGTCTCCCGTTCCCCCCTTCCCGTCTACTGTCTACCGTCTACTAATCTACAACACAATCATATCATTCCGATGCACCACCGCTGCGCCATACGTGTATCCTAGCCGTTCGGCGATGTTGTCGGAATGACAGCCCTTGATCTGCCTAAGATCCTCGCTCGTATAGCGGATGATGCCCCGTGCGATTTCGCCGTTGTTCTCACTGAGGATGGAGACCGTGTCGCCCCGGTCGAAACTGCCGTGGACGGCGACGATGCCCGCAGGCAGCAAACTACTTCCGCGACGGGTTAGCGCGTACGCTGCGCCCTTATCCACGACGAGATGCCCCGTGTGTGTCACGCCTGCCAGAATCCACCGCTTGCGGTTTTCGGGTGGGGTCTCCAGCGCGGCGACGTGCGTGCCCACCATCTCACCGCCGGCGATGCGCGTGAGCACATCCGGTTCCGTCCCCGCTGCGATGACCGCATCCACGCCGGCCCGTCGCGCGACGGCGGAGGCCTGCAACTTTGTCGTCATCCCGCCCACGCCCAATCCGCTGCGACTGCCGCCCGCGAGTGCAAGCAGGTTCTCGTCGATCACGTCAACTTCGTGGATGAGTTGCGCGTCCGGGTGTTCGCGCGGGTCGGCGGTGAGCAGACCTGGCTGGTCCGTGAGCATGATGAGCAGGTCGGCGTTTGCCAGAATCGCCACGAGCGCCGAAAGGTTGTCGTTGTCGCCGATTTTGATCTCGTCGGTGGCGACGGCGTCGTTTTCGTTGATGACGGGGATGATGCGGTGTTCGAGGAGCGTGTTCATCGTGTCCTGCGCGTTGAGAAAGCGATGGCGGCTCTCTACGTCGCTGTAGGTTAGCAAAATTTGCCCGATGTGGATGCTGTAAATCTCGAAGAAGCGTTCCCAGGTGAGCATCAGCCGGCTCTGGCCCACCGCGGCGAGCATCTGTTTGTTGGCGACCGTGGCGGGCAGATCGGGAAAGCCGAGGCGCGCCCGTCCCACGGCCATCGCGCCCGACGTGCAGACGATGACCTCGTGGCCTTGGTGGTGCAACTCGGCGCACTGTCGCACCAGCTCGACCATGTGCGGCAGGCTCAGATTGCGTGTCCCGCCGGTCAGGACGCTGGTGCCAACTTTGACGACAATACGGTGGTTGCTGCGCAACCCTGGATGGGGGTGGCTGTTGGGTCTCATAGAACTAATTATCTAAAAGTCGGCGATAATGGCACCTTCGCGTTCTTCGAGCGCGATGTAAGGCCGCGCCACGGGGCCGACGTACAATGAATTGGGCCGGATCAGGCGGTTATTGGCGTACTGTTCCATCACGTGCGCCGTCCACCCGGCGATGCGGCACATGGCGAAGAATGGCGTGAGCAGGTCCACCGGGATGCCGAGCATGTGCAGCATCGGCGCGAGGTAGAAATCCACGTTAGCGAACAGCCGCTTTCTCTCCCAGACCGTCTGGGCTACGGCGGAGGCCAACTCGTACAGGTGAAAATCGCCCGATTGCGCGCACAGTTGGTAGAGCATATCCTTGATAAACGGCACGCGCGAGTCGCCGGCCTTGCGGTAGATGCGATGCCCGAAGCCGAGGATGCGTTGTTTGGCCGCCAGCGCCGCGTCGACGTAGGCTTCGACCCTGTCCAGCGTGCCGATCTCGAACAGCATTTCCAGCGCGCCCTGGTTGGCCCCGCCGTGCAACGGCCCTTTCAGCGTGCCCATCGCCGACGTGATGGCTGCTCCCATGTCTGACAGCGTCGAGGCCGTTACGCGCGCGGCAAACGTCGAAGCATTGAAACCGTGTTCCACCATCACCAGCATCGTTAAATCCATCGCCCGCGCTTCGGTCGGGGTGGGGCGCTTGCCGTGCATCATGTAGAGGAAGTTGGCGGCATGGTCGAGTTTGGGATCAGGGTGCACCCACATCTTGCCCTGGGACTCGCGGCAGTAATAGGCGACGAGTGTGGGGAACTTGGCCGTCAGGTAGATCGCTTTGGCCAGGCGCGACTCTGGGCTGGTGTTGTCCTCGCCGGGATTGTCGGAGGCCAGCGCGGAGACCGCGGTGCGCAGGGCATCCATCGGTTTCATGTAATGGGAGAGGAATCGCAGGATTTCGTAGATGCCGGCGTCGACCTCGCGTTCGGCAGCCAGGGCCGCCTTGAACGCCCACAACTGATTGCGCGTCGGCAGCTCGTTTGTCCACAGCAGATAGACGACCTCTTCGTAATTCGAATGTCTCGCCAGATCACGAATGTCGATGCCGCGGAATTGCAGCGCGCCGATGTCACCGTCGATGTCACAGATAGCCGTGCGCCCCGCCAGGACCCCCTCAAGTCCTTCGTAGACGCGCTGTTCTGGTGGACAATCGCTGAGTAACGTCGGTAGCTGGTTATCCGTGACCAGCATACTTTCCAACTTGAACCCCGTCTTCATCTCCATCGCTTTCCTCCTTTATTGACCTGAATCATGGCTGTTGTTTGTGTTGCAGACAAAAAAATCAGCCTACCGAGAACCGGTAGGCTGATTTCTTCTTTGGTTAAATCCCAGGTAGCCTTAACCGGCCCTCCACAAGGTGTAAGGCTTAGGCTGCTGGCGAACCGGGATAATGATGTGATGTATTATCATACCGTTACTTCTTTTCGTGAGACGCTGTCATAGACTGATTCTATATTAGCCGAAATGCGTAACTTGTCAAATCACAGCGCGCAGCGTTGCCACGAACGCCCGCGCTACCTCTGCCGGATATTGCGCCCGGCGTTCCGCCGCACCCACTGCTTTGATGAGCGCACTGCCGACGATGACACCATCCGCGATTTCCGCTACTTGCGCTGCTTGCTCGGGTGTGGCGATGCCGAATCCCACGGCGAGTGGCTTCTCCGTCACCGCGCGCACGCGGCTGACGAAGTCTGCTAGGCCGGATGGTAGGCTGTCGCGCGCTCCTGTCACGCCGACGAGCGACACGAGGTAGACGAATCCACCGGATAGCGCCGTCACCGTCTGTATGCGTGTTGCATCTGACGTTGGCGCCAGCAGGAAGATGACGTCTAACCCGCGCGACGTCGCCGCAGTGTGCAGTGCGTCAGCTTCTTCCGGTGGCAGATCGGGCACGATGAGGCCGTCGATGCCGGAAGCCACGGCCTGATCCACGAAGCGCTCGAGGCCGAACTGCATAATGGGGTTGTAGTAGCTCATCAGCACGAAAGGGAGCGTCACGCCGCGCGCGCGGAGCGCCATCGCCTGCTCCAGGCACAGCGCCAACGACATGCCATTCGCCAGCGC
>JBNGDO010000132.1:4703-14870 GCA_049975385.1 Anaerolineae bacterium
GCGACGGCGTGCGCGCTTTCCAGCGCGGGGATGATGCCTTCCAGTCTGCTCAACGTTTGCAGGGCGTCCAGCGCTTCACTGTCGGTGGCGTAGACGTACTCTGCGCGGCCCAGGTCGCGCATCCAGGCGTGCTCCGGCCCGACGGCGGCATAGTCCAGCCCCGCCGAAACGCTGTGCGTGAGCGCGATCTGCCCGTCGGCGTCTTGCAGCACGTAGGTCTGCGCGCCGTGGAGCACGCCGAGCCGCCCCAGCGCGGGATCGGCGAAGCGCGCCGCGTGCCGCCCGCCGGCAATCCCCTCACCGCCGGCCTCCACGCCGATGAGGGCGACACCTTCATCGCGCAGAAACGGGTGGAACAGCCCGATGGCATTCGATCCGCCGCCCACGCAAGCCACGAGCGCGTCGGGCAGGCGACCTTCGGCGGCGAGGATTTGTTCGCGCGCTTCCGTCCCGATGACGGATTGGAAGTCACGCACGATGCGCGGATACGGGTGCGGTCCCAACGCCGAGCCGAGCAGGTAGTGCGTGTCGCGCACGTTCGTCACCCAGTCGCGGATGGCCTCGTTGATGGCGTCCTTGAGCGTGCAACTGCCCGCGTCTACTGCACGCACCTCCGCGCCGAGCAGGTTCATCCGCAGGACGTTGAGCTTCTGCCGTTCGATGTCCACCGTCCCCATGTAGACGACGCACTCCAATCCCAGGAGCGCGCAGACGGTCGCCGTAGCGACGCCGTGCTGCCCGGCCCCGGTCTCCGCAACGATGCGGCGCTTGCCCATACGTTTAGCGAGCAGCGCCTGGCCGAGCGCGTTGTTGATCTTGTGTGCGCCGGTGTGCGCCAAATCCTCGCGCTTGAGATAGACCCGCGCTCCGCCGAGCGCCTCCGTCAGCCGCCCGGCGTGCGTGAGCGGGGTGGGCCGCCCGGCATACTCGCGCAGCAGCCGGTCGAACTCGCGGGTGAAGTCCGCGTCGGCGATGGCGGCGGTGTAGGCCGCTTCCAATTCGCGCACGGCAGGCGTGAGCACCTCAGGGATGAACGCGCCGCCGTAGTTGCCGTAGTAAGGGCCGTTGGAAATAACAAGATTGGATTTTGTTTTATTCATTGTTTACCTTTTTATTGCGTCAATGAACGCTCTGATTTTTGTGTGATCTTTCTTTCTTTTCGTCGCTTCTACCCCGCTCGACACATCCACGCCCCACGGGCGCACCTGCGCGATAGCGTCTGCCACATTCTCCGGCGTGAGACCGCCCGCCAGCAGCAGACGGCATCGCTCCGCCAGCCAGCGCGCGATCTCCACATCTGCAACAAGTCCAGTACCGCCCTTTTCCTGCGGGTGGTAGGCGTCTACAAGCAATTGGGGGACGCTCTCAACGGATTTAGCGGATTGAACGGATGAAATCTCCGTTTGAATCCGTTCGATCCGTTGAGGGAAATACTGCGCTAAAGCCTCTTGCGCTTCAGCGAGGGTTTGGGGACGCAGCGCCTTGAACGCATAGGATGCCAGGGCGGAGACGGCGGCGGGCGTTTCCGCGCCGTGCAGTTGTGCGAGGTCCAGCCCGGCGGTGGCGATGATGGCGCGCACGGCTTCTGCTGGCTCATCGACGAAGATGCCCACGTAGCGCGGACTCACGTCCCCGAACTCTGCGCGGATCGCTTGCATAATTTCCCCGGCTTGTTCCGGCGTGACGTAACGCGGACTCGGCGGATAGAAGTTGAAGCCCAAGAAATCCGCTCCTGCCTCCACTGCGCAGCGCGCGTCCTCAATGTTCGTAATCCCGCAAATTTTGACGTAAATCATAATTATCTCTAGTCGCAAGTCTTGCTTGAAGCGGATTATCAAATCCGCGTCCACAAAGGTTTTAATATCCAGCGGGGATCTGGCGATCCCCTCGAAGCGAGAGAAGACAAAAATCTGCTTAATCCGCTCAATCTGCTGACAAAATTAGCGCAGATTCGCGCGATTCGCGGTTAGCCCTGTGAATTGGCGCACTTTCTCCCCCACATCGGTTGCCGTCACCAGCGCCTCGCCGACCAGCATCGCATCCACATTCATTGTAGCCAGGCGCGCGACGTCCTCCGGCGTGTGGATGCCGCTTTCGGCGACGAGGACGACGCCATCGGGCACGCGCGGGCGCAGCGCGGCGGTCGTATCGAGCGTGACGTGGAACGTGCGCAGGTCGCGGTTGTTCACGCCGATGAGGCGCGGCTCGAGAGCGAGGGCGCGCTCCACTTCGGCGGCGTTGTGGACTTCGATCAATGCCGCCATGCCCAGTTGGCGGATCAGCGCGTAGAGGTCGTGCAGCGTCGCGTCATCCAGCGCGGCGACGATGAGCAGCACGGCATCCGCTCCGGCGGCCCGGGCTTCGTAGACCTGGTACGCGTCCACGAAGAAGTCTTTGCGCAGCACCGGAACATCCACAGCCTGCCGCACGGCGCGCAGATCGTCCAGGCTGCCCTGGAAGAAACGCGCATCGGTGAGCACGCTGATCGCTGCTGCGCCGTTGGCGTCGTATGTGCGCGCCAATCTCGCCGGGTCGAAGTCCGGGCAGAGCAGGCCCTTGCTCGGCGACGCTTTTTTCACCTCGGCGATCAAGCTCACGCCAGGCGCGCGCAAGGCCGCCAGAAAGTTGCGTGGAGCCGGGGACGATTCAGCCTCAGCTACCCATGCGCTCAATGGCTTGACTTGCTTCTGCCGGTCAACTTCTTCACGTTTATGCGTGATGATCTTATCCAAAATGGTGCCGGTTTGCATATACCTTATTCCGTAACGATGAAGCCGACTTTCCGCTTGACCTCGCGGATTTTGGGATCGGCGACGGCCCGCGCGCGTTCTGCACCCGTCGCCAGCAGCCGGTCCAATTCGGCGGGATCGGCGATAAGGGCAAGGTATCGCTCACGGATCGGGCGCAACGCCTCGATCACCACGTCGGCGATCTCTTGCTTGAGGTGCCCGTAGCCTTTGCCCGCGAAGTGCGCTTCGATGGCGTCCCGCCGTTCCCCGGTGAGTAGTTCGTAGATTTCGAGCAGGTTGTTCACCCCGGCCTTTTCCGGCGCGTCGTTGAACACGATCTCGCGGCCTACATCGGTGACGGCGCGTTTGATGACGTAGCGAATCTCGTCCGGCTCATCCGCCAGGCAAATGGCATGCAACCGGATGTGCGCTTTACTCTTGCTCATCTTACTCGTGGGATCATCCAGCGCCTTGATGCGCGCGCCGATCTTGGGGATGACCGGTTTGGGCACGACGAACGTCTCGCCGTAGAGGTTGTTGAAACGCTGGGCGATATCGCGCGTCAACTCGACGTGTTGCTTTTGATCCTCGCCTACTGGGACTTCGTCCGAATCGTAGAGCAGGATGTCGGCGGCTTGCAGCACCGGATAATCGAGCAAGCCCGTGCTGACGCTTTCCTGCTGCTGGGCCTTGAGCTTGTACTGCGTCATCCGCTCCAGCCAGCCGACCGGCGTGACGCAGTTGAGAATCCAGCAGCCCTCGGTGTGCGCCGCGACGTGGCTCTGGACGAAGAGCGTGCATTTCTGCGGATCGAGGCCGCAGGCAATGAGGATCGCTGCCATTTCGCGGGTCCGGCGCAGCAGGTCTTGCGGTTCCTGCGGCACGGTGATCGTGTGCAGATCGACGATACAGAAGAAATTCTCCTTTTCCTCCAGCCCCGCAACCCATTGCCGGATCGCGCCCAGGTAATTGCCCAAGGTAAACGCGCCGGAGGGTTGGATGCCGGAAAAGACGCGAATTTTCTTGCCGGGTGATGTTGTTGTCAGTTTGGTCATAGATTTTCCCTCAGTTGTGGATTCAGGTTGCGTTCCAGCGCGTAGCCCACCAGCGCAAATGCCAACCCCGTCACCAGCAAAATGATGGCGGGCACCAACACCAGATGGTATGGGCCGACGAACACGTTGGAGGCAAACGCCGGGTGGACCAGCTTGCCCCAGGTGGGTAGATTGGGGTCGCTCAGGCCGAGAAACGCCAGCGCGGATTCCAGGAAGACGTAACTGGGCACGAGAATGACCAGTTGTGGGATCGCCACCGGCGCGACGCGCGGGATCAGGTAGTTGAAGATGATGCGCCCGTCGCTCGCGCCATACGCACAGGCGGCCTCGATGTAGAGCGCCTGCTTCGTTTGCAGGAAGATGGCCCGGTAGTTCTTGAGCGCGCTCCCGAAAATGCTCAACAGCACGACCACGCCGAGCAAGACCCAGAAGCTTTTGGAGTAGAGGGTGAAGATCATCAAGCTGACCGGCAGGAAGGGCAACACGATATTCACTTCGGTGGTGCGTTGCAGCAACTCATCGAACCAGCCCCCAACCCAGGCGCCCGCTGCTGCTAGGAACATCGTGCAGAGCGTGGAACCGGCGGCAGCCAGCAACCCGAAGGCGAGCGCCGCTGCCGTTCCCCAGAGTACGGCCGTCATCAGGTCACGGTGGCGACCATCGGTGCCCGCCAGTCCGTAGACCTGTCCGTAGAGCATGAACTCCGCTTCCAGCTCCGCCGGTTCTTCGAACATCAAACCGCTGACGCGCAATTCATAGCGGCCTTTGAGTGGGGCAGGCGTGGTGACATCTGCCGACGGATCGATGAACAGTGCCTCTTCTGGCGCGACGCCGTCGAGTCGCCGGAGCAGGCGCTCGTCGTGCTCGAAACGATAGACTGTCTCGCCCCGCGCTGCCATTTCGCCTAGCCGAATATCGCGTCCATCGGGTGTGTGCCAATTCAGTGAGATATGCGGCGCGCGGGTCACCATCGGCGTGTACAAATAGACGACGAGTTCCTGCGGAAAACGGTCATACGGGTATTCGAAGGGGAACGTCAGTGTGATATCGGTCATCTCCGGTGAGATAACTGTAATCTGACGTTCGATGGGGTCTGTGCGGCTGTCGAAAACTATAGTGAGCGGCAGCTTCTCGCGGGTGAAGACGTTGACCCAGGCGGGTAGAGCGTTTTTGGGTTGCCCATGTACGGTGCGTTGATCGCCGCGCCACAGTGCCACGGCTTCGTTATAGGGGATGGCGATCACGGCGTAGATGGCGACCCCGATCAAAAAGGTGATGGTACTGAGTCCCACTATCGCCGAAGGATAGCGCACCAGGTCTTTTCCAATATGACCGAGGTACTGGAAAACCGCACGCACGCTGCGCACCAGCGCGGCGGGGGTGGGCAGTTGCCACGTTGTACGGCGGGGAAGAACCCACCGCACGCGCCGGGACGTTTTGACTTTCAAATGCTTCTCGCCGCCGATACGCACGCGCAGGTCCACCAGCGCGTAGGCAATATCCAGTAAAAAGATGGTCACTGCCAATAGATAGGCGAAAACCACGACCAGCGCCAGAATCAGCGGGATATCGTTAATGGCAAGCGCGTGGACGAACAACCGGCCGATGCCTTCGACGCTGAAAAAATATTCTAACACGATCACTTCTTGCCACAAACTGGTCAGGAGCAGGGCGAAGTTGGTGAGGACGCTGGGTAGAGTAGGGCGCAGGATGTACTGCCGTTCCAACATCCCGCGCGGTATCCCCTTGGCTTTGGCCAGGGTCACGTAGTCTTCGTTGTAGTGCAGCAGGAAAAAGGTCCGCCAGGCGAACACGCTCTGGAAGAACTTGCTCAGGAAGATGGAGAGCGCCGGGAGCAGCATATGCCCTAGAATGAGGGGGACGTAAGACCATTGGAACTCCCTGGGCCAGGTATCGAAGCGCGCCGTAACGAAGCGCAGCGCCGGGAACTGGAAGGCGAATACGGTCAATAGGATGCCATACACCCACGGCGGCGCTGCCGAGAGCGGCGAGAGCAGCGCGATAAGCCGGTCCAGCCAACGCAGCAGAGGACTGCCGACGCCCTGGGCGTGGGTCAAGGCCAATGCGGCGGCGATGCTGACGAAGAAAAGCAACAGGTTCGCCAGGCCAAAGAGCAGCAGTGTGCGCGGCAGCCGGTCTAGGATATAAGCGCGCACTTCACGGGTGTACTGTCCACCAAAGAAGATGCGTTGCATCTTGGATTGGCCCCAGTCGAGGGTGAGCGCGCGCCAAACCCAGCCCGCCGTGCGTACTAGGAAGGGCTGGTTCATCCCTTGCGCCTCCAGGATGGCGTCTACCCTCTCTTCCGGGTATTGGGCGCGTTCTTCCGGCGTCAGGGTCTTGGCGTACTCGTCATCCCGTATCCCCATGCCCACGGCGAAGGTGGTGTCGGCCCGGATGACGTCATCGACGTAGCCGCCCATATTGGCGATGATGGTGGTCAGAAAGACGCTGATAACGACCATGCAGAGCAGCGTCAGCAGGCGAACGGCGACGTATTGCGTCAGACGCGCGACAGCTCTTTGTTGTGGTTTTCTTTGGATGTCGAGCATGTTTAGCTTATGATTTGCGCGCCGTCAGGGTGAAAATCCACGGCAGCTTCCCCGCGTATTGCGGGTAGTGATACCACCGCTCGATGCAGGGTTCCATACCGGAGAACTGCTTGAAAAACAAGCGGTCGTACTCGTTGAACGACTCCAGGCGCAGCCCGGCCTTAAGCAGTGCATTGAGGATATCGCTGAGTGACCATGTCCACTCGTAAGATGCGGTATCATGCCTGTACGTCGAATCGGCATAGTCGCCGTCGGCCTCCCAATACATCGGTTCGCCGGTGTGGAAGTACGAGTACAACGGTTTCAGCTCGCCAGATTCCATTTCTTCAAACGCATTCCACATCGGATGCGATTCCATAATGTAGAACAACCCGCCCGGCTTGAGGAAGTGCGCGATGATGCGCGCCCATGCGTCGAGATCGCGCAACCAGCACAGCACGCCGCGTGAGGTGTAGACGATGTCGAACTGCCCTTCCAGGACGTTGGGCAAGTCGTAGACACCAGCCTCGATGAACGTCGCGTCCAATCTGGTTTCTTGCGCCAATTGTCGGGCTGCCGCAATCGACGCCGCCGAGAAATCCACACCCGTCACGATTGCACCCTGCCTGGCCCACGAAAGCGTGTCCGTCCCGATGTGGCATTGCAGGTGCAGCAATGTTTTTCCGGTCACGTCGCCGACCTCGCGCAATTCGATCTCGTCCAACGCGATGCCGCCGGCCTTGAGCAAGGCCACTTCCTCATAAGCTTCGACGTGGACCGGCGCGATTTCGTCCCAATGGGCCTGGTTCGATTGTTCTGCTGGCGTTAAGGTGTTTTTCATGTTGTCTCCTGAGACGTGATATATTACTGACAAGATATTATACTTGTACGCTATGAAGAACACAACTTAACGCCGGGTATAGTGTGTCTTGTGTCACACCTTCTCCAAGAACACAATCGTATGCGTCGCCATATCCTGGCGTTTGAACTCGCGGTAGCCCAGCTTGTGATAAAGGTGCAGCGCTTGTTCGCTCTTATGACCGGTAAACAGCTCGAAACGCCGCGCCACGTTGAAGTGTTGTTCCAGGGTCTGCATCAGTCGCGTGCCGATGCCCCTGTTTTGCACGTCGGGGTGGACGATCAGGCGTCCGATGTAGCACGTGCCATCTTTCACGTAGCCACGCACCGAGCCGACGATGCGTTCCCCGGCTGCGGCCTTGAAGAACGCCATCTGCGCAAAGTCCGCCTGGATTTCCTCCAGGGTTTGGAGCAGCGGTGGCAGGCTGAAATCGTTGTAGCGCTCCGCCTCGCTCCGGTAGGCTAGCTTTTGCAGGGAGAGGATGACCTCCAAATCTGGTGACATCGCTGGCGCGATATCGATGTTCTGCCGATCTTGATTTAGCTTGTCATCCGCTGACTGCATGCCACCAATCCCTCAAGTTTGCGCAATGCTGCTCCACTGTCAAGGCTTTCCGTCGCCTTGACGATGCCCTCTGCCAGATCGGTTGCTACCCCACCGACGTGCAGGGCTGCCGCTGCGTTGAGCAGCGTTACGTCGCGCTTGGGGCCGTGGTCTTCGCCCGCGAGGATGGCGCGGGTGATGGCTGCATTCGTCGCCGGATCGCCGCCGTGTAGATCGGCAGGTGCGGCACGGTCGAAGCCCAGGTCGCGCGGATCGAGCGTCTGCGTTACCACAGCCCCGTTCCCAGGGGCGACACCGAAGACGCTGACGCGGTTCGGTCCGGTCGTCGTCAGTTCGTCCAGGCCGTCATCCCCGTGGACGACGTAAGCCGCCCGCGAGCCAAGCCCCTGGAGCACGCTCGCCAGCACTTCGGTGAGCGCGCCGTCGTACACACCGAGCACCTGTGCCTGCGCGCCCGCCGGGTTGGTCAGCGGTCCCAGGATGTTGAAGACCGTGCGCACGCCCAACTCGCGGCGCGGGCCGACCGCGTACTTCATCGCCGGATGCAGCTTCGGCGCGAAGAGAAAGCCGATGCCGACCTCGTCGATGCATTGTGCGACCTGCTCCGGCGTCAAATCGAGGTTGACGTCTAGTGCAGCGAGCACGTCCGCGCTGCCTGACAGGCTGCTGACGCTGCGATTGCCGTGTTTGGCGACCCGCAGCCCCGCGCCCGCCGCCACGAATGCCGCCGTCGTGGAGATGTTGAACGTGCCGGAGCGGTCGCCGCCGGTACCGCAGGTATCGACCAGGCTGGTTTGTCGCGACGTCACCTTGACCGCCGCCTGCCGCATCGCCTTGGCGCAGCCGGTAATCTCTTCCACCGTTTCACCCTTGACGCGCAGCGCGATGAGGAACCCGGCAATCTGCGCCGGTGTGGCCTCCCCCGCCATCACCTGCGCCATAACGCCCTCGGCTTGTTCCATGGATAAAGATTGTCCTTCTAACAGTTGATTCAAGGCTTGTGTAATCATCGTTTTTCCTCCTGTGATTGGTGATTGGTAACTGGTAACTGGTAACTGGTAATCGGTAACTGGTTCCGAGTTCCTGATTCCTGATTCCTGATTACCACTTACCGCATCTCCAAAAAATTCTTCAAAATGACCTTCCCGTGTTCCGTCAAGATACTCTCCGGATGAAATTGCACGCCGACGAGGGGCGCGGTTTTGTGGCGGAGCGCCATCACTTCGCCATCAGTGGTGAAGGCGGTGGCTTTGAGGCATTCCGGCAGCGGTTCGTGGACGAGCAGGCTGTGGTAGCGCATCGCGTTGAACGGGCTGGGCACGCCCTCGAACACGTCCGTGCCGTAGTGGTAGACGCGGCTGGTTTTGCCATGCATCAGCCGATCAGCGCGATCCACCGTCCCGCCGAAGGCCGCGCCGATGCACTGGTGGCCCAGGCACACGCCGAGGATGGGCGTCGTGGCGTGGAACGCGCGGACGATGTCCAGCGACACGCCGCCGTCGTCCGGCGTCCCCGGCCCCGGTGAGATGGCGATGTGCGACGGTTGCAGCGCGCGGATCTCGTCCAGCGTCACCGCGTCGTTGCGCCGTACCGTCATCTCCGTCCCCAACTCCCCCAAATACTGCACCAGATTGTACGTAAACGAATCGTAGTTATCTATGACCAGAATCATTGCTGCCTCCTTGGCTTTGTTTTTGGTAGACGGTAGACAGTAGACGGTAGACGGGATTCTCTCCCCCTGTCTACTGTCTACCGTCTACCGTCTACTAAATTCCTTCCTCCGCCATCACAATCGCCCTGCTCAGCGCGCTGGCTTTGTGGAGCGTTTCGTGATATTCCTTTGTCGGGTCGCTGTCGGCGACGATACCGGCGCCGGCTTGCAGGTAGGCCACGCCATCCTTTAGCACGATGGTGCGGATAGTGATACAAGTGTCCATGTTGCCGTTGAATCCAAAGTAGCCTACCGCGCCACCGTAGGGACCGCGTTTGATGCCTTCGAGTTCGTCGATGATCTCCATCGCGCGGATTTTGGGCGCGCCACTGAGCGTGCCCGCCGGGAACGTAGCACGCAGCAGATCGTAGGCGTCCAGCCCATCGCGCAGGTGGCCTTCGACGTGGCTGACGAGGTGGATGACGTGCGAGTAGGACTCGGTGACGAGCAGTTCGGGGACGTGGACGGTGTTGAAATCGCAGACGCGCCCCAGATCGTTGCGCCCCAGATCGACCAGCATCACGTGTTCGGCGCGTTCTTTGGGATCGGCGTGCAGTTCGGCTTCGAGCGCCTTATCCTCGGCGGGCGTCGCGCCGCGCGGGCGCGTCCCGGCGATGGGCCGCACGGCGGCAGTGCGATCCGTCAGCCGCACCAGCACCTCCGGCGACGATCCCACCAGATGCAGGTCGTCCAGCTC
>JBNGDO010000133.1:0-3227 GCA_049975385.1 Anaerolineae bacterium
AGACTTCACGTTCATTGCAGAAGCCGTCGCCCGCGACCTGGCGCGCCAGAACATCCGTTACGTGGAAGTCTTTTACTCGCCGGCCGATTTTGCCTCGCACGGGCTGCGCGTGCAGCCATTGACCACCGCCATCCGTGCCGGCCTCGCGCGCGTCCCGGAAATTGACGTTGCCCTTATCACCGACTTCGTACGCGATTCCGGTCCAGAAACCGCGACCCGCGTTCTCGCCGAAGTGTCCGAGGTGTGCGATCAAGGCGTCATCGGCGTGGGCATCGGCGGACCGGAGCAACTGTATCCGCCGGAGCCGTTCGCGGACGTGTACGCGGAGGCGCGCGCGTTGGGATTCCATACCACCGCTCACGCCGGAGAAGCAGCCGGTGCAGCCAGCATCTGGGGGGCGCTGCGTACGCTGCACGCCGAACGCATCGGGCACGGGACGCGCGCGGAGGAAGACCCGGCGTTGCTCGATTATCTCGCCGCGCACGCTATCCCGTTGGAGATGTGCCCGCTCTCCAACATGCGCACGGGCGTGGTGCAATCTTTGCGTGAGCATCCCGTGCGCCGCTACTTTGAGCGGGGTATTCTCGTAACAATAAGTACGGATGATCCCAGGATGTTCGGCAATGCGCTCGCGGAAGAATATGCGCTGCTTGAACAGCAGCTTGGCTTCTCCCGCGACGACATCCGGACCCTGATCCTGAATGGGATCCGCGCTTCCTGGTTATCCGAAGTGCAAAAAGAACGTCTAAGTACCGCTTTCCGCGCCGATCCGGCGTGGCAGAATTGACTCTGTTTATGAAATGTGAGGCGCGAGACTTGTTTTACGAAGTCATCACGCGTCACGTATCACGCATCACGTAGGAGGTACACTATGCACATTTTGAAAGATGGTCAGACCGTCCAGACGGTCACATCCCGTATGCCTTGCACCGCCGAAAAATTTCTCGGCGGCGGCGGGCAGGGTGAAGTCTATCGCGCAAATCTGGGCGGACAGAAGGTGGCACTCAAATGGTATTTCCCGGCGCAGGCTACTGCGGAGCAGCGCGCGGCGCTGGAAATCCTGATCAAAAAAGGTCCGCCGAGTGAGAAATTCCTCTGGCCCATCGAGTTGACCGAGTCCGCAAACGTGCCGGGATTTGGCTACATCATGCCGTTGCGCGGGCCGCAGTACAAAAGTATCGTTGATCTCATGAAGCGCCAGGCCGAACCGACGTTCCGCGCACTGGCAACGGCGGGACTGGAGTTGGCGAACAGCTTCCTCGGATTGCACGCGATGGGCTATTGCTATCGCGATATCTCATTCGGCAACGTCTTCTTCGAGCCGAATTCAGGCGAGATCCTCATCTGCGACAACGACAACGTGGCCGTCGATGGCGCGACCGAGGGGGGTGTTCTGGGGACGCCGCGCTTTATGGCGCCGGAAATCGTGCGGGGCGAGGCGCGCCCCAGTATGCAGACCGACCTCTACTCGCTGGCCGTGCTCCTTTTCTACATGCTGATGGTCCACCATCCGCTGGAAGGCTTGCGCGAGAGTAGCATCAAATGTCTCGATCTACCCGCGATGAACAAGCTGTACGGCACCGATCCGCTGTTCATCTTCGATCCCAACGATGACAGCAACCGCCCCGTGGAGGGCTTCCACGATAACGCCCTGGCGTTTTGGCCCCTCTATCCGGTTTTCATCCGCGATCTTTTCATCAAGGCGTTTACGGTGGGCTTGCATGATCCACAGGACCGCATCCGCGAGAGCGAGTGGCGCGCGGCCCTGGCGCGTATGCGCGATGCCATCATTTACTGTCCCAAATGCGGCTCCGAGAATTTCTACAGCGCCCAAGTGCTCAAAGCTACCGGCAGTCCCGGTACGTGCTGGGCGTGCAACACGACCCTCGTTCTGCCGCCGCGCATCCGCATCGATGACGCCATCGTGATGCTGAACTGGGATACCAAACTCTACCCACATCACGTGGATAACGACCGGTTGTACGATTTCTCTAAACCAATCGCCGAGGTCAACCAGCATCCTACCGACCCGTCGATTTGGGGGTTGCGAAATCTCAGCGACGAGAAATGGGTGATCACCACCGACGATGGCGCGATCCTTGATGTGGAACCGGGACGCAACGTAAGATTGGCTATTGGCACGAAAGTCAATTTCGGTAAAAAAGAAGGCGAAATCAGAGTGTAGGGAATTGAAAATTTAGAGATGTCAAATTTGTTGATTTTTCTCTCAATTGTGAGGGTGTGCCAAACAATCAACAAATCTCCACTCAACAAATTTACAATGAAAGGGGGACTATGAACACAGGCGTTAATCTTCCAAGTTTAGGTAAATATCGCGTACTGGGCGTGTTGGGCAAGGGGCGTTTTGCCACTGTCTATCGCGCTGAGGACACGAGTATAGGCCGTCTGGTGGCCATCAAGTTCTTCGATCCGCTGTTGCTGCAGGATGAAGCGTGGGTCGCTCGCCTGCGCGACAGTCTCCAGGCCGCTGCCCGCCTCCAACACCCGCATCTGACGCCCATTTACGACATCGGTGAGACGGAGACCGATCTTTACCAGGTGACGCAGTTGGCGCGGGATGGCAGCCTGGCCGAAGCGATTGCTGCCCACAGCGGGCAGCGTGTCCCGTGGGACAAGGCGCTGCCGTTCCTCAAGTCCGTGTGTGAGGCGCTGGACTACGCGCACGGGCAAAGCCTCGTGCATAGCGATCTCAAACCATCGAACATCCTTATCGATCCGCCTGGCGGTCCGCTGGTGATGGACTTCGGGCTGACGCGGTTGATGGCTGCTAACAGTGTGGGAATGAGCCGTATCGAAGGCGGCGTGGTTGGCACCCTGGCTTACATTGCGCCGGAGGTGTGGGAGACTGCGCCTGCCGAAATCCCTGCCGACATTTACGCGCTCGGCTGCATCACCTATGAGATGCTGATGGGGCAGAAGTTGTTCGCGGATGCCAGCGTGATGCAGGCGATGCACGCGCACGCGCAGGGGCCGCAGTTCCCGCAAACGTGGCCGAGCGACATCCCCTCAGGGATTGCGGGCGTGTTGGTTAAGGCGCTGGCCTTCGATCCCACGACGCGTTATCCCGATGCGATGGCGTTCTGGAATGCGTTGAAGGCGCTGGAGACGCCGATGAGCGCGGGCGCGAAGTTGTCGGTAATGGCCGATCAATTGCGCGCCAAGGCCGACGCCGCGTTGAAAGCCGGGAAACTGCAAGCCGCCAAGCT
>JBNGDO010000133.1:3327-14648 GCA_049975385.1 Anaerolineae bacterium
TCAGCACCGAAGGCCAGCTTGATTTCCACGCCGCCGAAGTCGATGGCCAACTGGCAATGTTGACGTGGATTTTCCCCGCCGAAGCCACCCCGGAGAAGCGCGCCTTGCTCGAATCGCTGATCCAGCAAGGTCCGCCTGCGGTGAGTTTCCTCTGGCCGACGACGATTGTCGAATCGGCGGAGGTTCCCGGCTTTGGTTACCTCACAGCGCCGCGTGATCCGCGCTTCAAGGGCATCGAGGACCTGATCAAGCAGTGGGTGGAGCCGACCTTCCACGCGCTTACGACGGCGCTCTTGGGCTTCGTAGATGGCTTTACCGCGTTGCATATGAAAGGCTTGTGTCACCGCGACCTGTCGCCGCGCAATGTCTTCTTCGATCCCGACACGGGCGATGTGCTCCTCGTATATGCAGATAACATCGTGCCGGAAGGTACAGCCGGTGCGCCCCGGTCACTGCGTTTCGCTGCACCAGAACTGGTGCGCGGCGAGACAGCGCCCAACGTGCAATCCGACCTGCACACACTCGCGACGTTGCTCTTCTACGTGATGATGGTGCATCATCCGCTGGAGGGCGAGCGTACGCTCAACGTCCCGGCTTTCGATCAGGCGATGGAACAACGGGTCTTCGGTGTCGATCCCGTCTTCATCTTCGATCCCAACAATGACACCAACCGCCCGGTGCCGGGGTATCACGTTCGTGTGGACGACTACTGGAGGCTCTATCCGCAGTTCATGCGTGATATGTTTGTGCAAGCGTTCACCGCTGGCTTGCGCGATCCCTACGGCGGGCGCATTCGCGTGACGGAATGGCGCAAGGCGCTCGTCAATCTGCGCGACACGATCATCTACTGCGCGCAGTGCAGCGCTGAGAACTTCTACGATCTCTCCGCGCTGAAAGCCTCCGGCGGTAAACCGGGAACGTGCTGGTCGTGCAAGAGCGATCTGGCGCTGCCGCCGCGCCTGCGTGTGGGAGACGCCGTAGTGATGCTGAATTTCAACACACGACTCTATCCGCATCACGTTGATCCCGATAAGGCGTATGATTTCTCGACGCCCGTTGCCGAAGTCACACGCCATCCCAGCTACCCCAACATCTGGGGCCTCCGGAACTTGACCTTGGAGAAATGGGTGATTACGCTGGATGACGGGACGATCAAGGATGTCGAACCTAGTCGCAGTATGACTCTGGCGCCCGGCCTCAAGATCAACTTCGGCAAGCGCGAGGGCGAGATTCGCGTATAGGCGTTTTCCATCGTACAAGGCGCAGCCACCGGCTGCGCCTTTTGTTCTGTTATGGTTCGTCTTTGATGCAATCCGAATTGTTTTGCTTTATGGGGCAATACGCATTACAATGGGTAACACTATTTTTGGGCTCTACACATATTTGTGGGGTAAAAACAGCGCTGATCCCTATTTTGACCGCTCTTTTGATCAAAAGTGGGACGCCCACCTTGCTTTTGGGCGCATTTTGGCAATCAAGTGGAACAAAAGCCCGTCGCGACCCCACTAATCTGCGTAGACCCTATTTTTGTTTGCTGGGAAAGGAGATGACGATGCAGATCGTTACGGACAGTGGAATGGATTTGTATTTACCGCCGGAAGAGATGCCCGATATGCCGTTGAACCCCGTGCGCCACGCGATAACGCTTGAGGGGAAAACGTACAAAAGTGGCCTGGATATTCAGTCTGAGGAACTCTACCGGCTTCTGGAAGCGACAGGCGCTTTTCCCATTACGTCGCAGCCCTCGTCCGGAGATTTCGCCGAGATGTATCGCAAACTGGCGGTCACCGACCCCGATATTCTGTCGATTCAGATGTCGTCGGGGCTAAGCGGTTCGGTCAACGCGGCACAGGCCGGTGCAGCGATGGTGCCGGAAGCCAATGTCACCGTCGTGGATTCCAAAACGCTCTCCGGCGTGGTTGGCTGGCAGGTGTCGGCGGCCGCCCGCGCCATCAAGGCTGGGTGGTCTAAGGAACGGATCGTCGAGTTGATCCAACGCATCGTGGCCGTGAGCGACAGCATCTATACCCTGGAAGATCTGAAGTGCCTGATCCACGGCGGGCGCATTAGTCACATGAAGGGGTTGATCGCTTCAGCGCTGAATCTCAAACCCCTGATCGGGGTAACGAAGGACGTCGGCAATTATGAGCAGCTTGGCACGGCGCGCACGTTCAAAGGCGCGCTCAAGGGGCTGGTGAAGCTGATGCTCAAGAAGCACGCGCCGGGCACGCCTTTGCGCGCGCAGGTCATCCATGCGCTCAACCTGGAGGGCGCGGCTTTCTTGCACGAGGAAGTGGACAAGACGTTTAAGTGTACGTGGATGCCGCTCGGTACGATGTCACCCGTTTTGGGCGCGCATACTGGCCCTTCGATGGTGGGGATTGCTTTTGCCGCACTCGCAGATTACCCGGAGGTCCCCTAGTCTATGCCTCGTACGTTTACCCGCCGACAAATGCTGAAACTCATCGCCGGCGCTGCCGCCGCGGCGATGGTGTCGCCGCTCTGGCATGCTCGCGCGCATTATCCTACGCTGCGGATGACTCCCAATGAGGAAGATCCCAACACCTACGTCTTGATGGGCCGCGCCATCCACACCGTGGCTTTCTACGAGCAGCCCGACACAACCTCCGAGCGCTTGGAAACATTGGCACGCGACGAATCCTGCCATATTTTAGGGGAGGTGCGCGCGCCCTTCAGTGCTCACAACGATCTGTGGTACGAAACTGATCTGGGTTACGCTCACTCGGCGTGGGTGCTGCCGATGCGTATCTATCCACCGCAACCTTTTATCGCGGACATTGGGGAATGGGGTTTCTGGGGCGAAATCTCACAGGTCTACACCGAAGGGCGCACCGAGCCATACGCGCAGGCAGCGAGGAAGTACCGCTTCTACGGCGGTAATATGTTCCACGTGATCGATGCCGTCACCGACGCTGATGGGACCGGTTGGTACAAAGTCGCCGACGATTACCCGCCCAAAGTCTACGGCAATCATCAATGGGTGCTTGCGCGTGATGTGCGGCGCTTTCCACGCGCGGAGATGGCGCCCATCCATCCCTTCGTCGGGAACAAGCACATCGAGGTCAGTCTGGAGGAGCAATCGTTGACGTGTTTTGAGGGTGATAACGTTGTCTTTCGTACGCTCGTTGCGTCGGGGTTGGGTGGCTATTTGGCGACGCCGGTGGGAAACCATGCCGTTCTTCTCAAGCAGGCCTCACGTCACATGAGCAATGTGCCGTATGAGGGTATGAAAGAGGAAGATATGCCCGCCCCAGGCGATATCTTTGATCTACCGGGTATACCGTGGAACACTTTCTTTACTTTGGCCGGAATGGCTATTCACGGTGTGTACTGGCACAACGATTTCGGTGTGCGCCGCAGTCATGGCTGCCTTAACGTCTCCTGCGAGGCTGCGCGCTGGGTTTACCGATGGGTTCATCCCATTGGCGGCTACAAAGACGATTTCATCCGCAGCGACCATCGCGTCGGCACGCCGATCAATATCGCTTGAAAACCGTGCGGAGGTTTAGGCGAACCAAAGGTTCGCACACCTTCGCACGGTCGTTATTCCTCAGCAAAAGCGAACGTCGCCGCGATTTCCTCTAGTAGCGGAGGGATGGGGTCAACACCCACGGCACGGATGCGTAGGACGTAAAGCCAGTAGTTCGACCCCTGGATCACCCACGTTTTGGCGGGTCCGCCTTCTCTGCCGGGCCACTGTTCCTGAAAAAGGAAAGCCGTCTGTCCCTGCCATTCGGTCTCTTCGACCACCTCTGCCTCGGGCGGGGCGTCGAGATCGTGCGTGGCCTCCAGCATCACCACCGCGTTGTTGAGGAGCAGTGCCTCTGTCGGACCGGGCGCCCACCACAGCGCGATTTCCCCGTTCCCATACCGCCACACGCGCCCGCCGGCATATGGGTCGCCTTGCGCGACGGCCTCGGTGAAGGCCAGGGGTATGCGCATGTTCACACCGGAAGGCAGGGTCTCCGTCAGCGTGCGGAATTCGATGGGCACAGATTTGAAAGGCAGCATCCGCTCCCCGACGACGTCTAATTCTGTTTCCACATGAGCGACGAGCCACCAGTGACCTGCGGGCGTGTCTAACGACAGTTGGAACGGCGCGGGAGCGACATAGCGCCTGCCACTTTGTTGGACGAGATCGAATGTGGTGGTGACCGACATCGTTGGATCGTAAATCTTCGCGCTCATGGCGATGTCCGCTGTGATGCCCTGGGGTAACGTCACATCGGCGATGAGAAGCGGCGGCTCAAGCGCGGAGACTTCCTCCGGCCACGTGACGTTGACGATCAGCGGGGGTATCGGGGTGGGTGTCGGCGTGAGGGTGGGCGTCCACGTGGGAACGGGGGTGAAAGTCGCTGTCGGCGTGAGTGTCGATGTCGGGGTCCCTGTTGGCGGTGGTGGCGTCTGTGTTCCGCAGGCCGTTAGCAGGATGAGAATTACACAAAATACACTGTAGTATTGTCGCTTCATCGTATCATAACCATTGTCGTTGTAAGATGAGTTTGTTCATTGGCAGGCTTACATTATAACGGATTCTTATATCTGCCGGTTCTGCAACACCGTATGAGCAGTTCCCTGCAACAACCGCTCCACGTCGCGGCGATAGGGCATCGCGGGCGCGGTTCCGACTTTCGTGACCTGGAGCGCGGCAGCCGCGTTGGCGAAGTCTACGGCCTCGGCGAGTTGTCGCCCTTCCGCCAGAGCGACGGCCAGCGCGCCGTTGAAAGCGTCTCCGGCGCCGGTTGTATCTACGGCGTCGACTTTGTAGCCGGGTACGTGCCGGATGGCGTCCCGCGCCACGATGAGCGCCCCCTCCGCGCCGAGTGTGACGACAATGGCGCCCACGCCGCGATCCAGCAAGACGCGTGCGGCGGTTTCGACTTCCGCCAGATGGGTTAGCTCTTTAAAACCTGTCAGGTCACCTTCGACAAGAAGTTGCAACTCGGTCTGATTGGGCGTGAGCACGTCCACCAGGGAAAGCAATTCTGCGCTGAGGGCCTGGCCCGGCGCTGGATTGAGCACGACGGTCGTACCGGCCTCGTGCGCCATGCGAATTGCGTAGGTCACGGTTTCCAACGGTGATTCGAGCTGGAAGAGGGCCACGTCAGCGTCAGCGATTGCCTCGCGCGCGGCATCGATGTCGGCGGGGGTGAGCAGGTCGTTGGTCCCCAATGCCACCACGATCATGTTTTCACCGCTGTCGTCCACGACGATGAAGGCCACGCCGGTGTGCGACGCGCCGTCGCGCAAGATGAAATCCGGGCGGATGCCCTCCTTGGTCAGGTTGTCCGCGGCCTGGTCGCCGAAAGCGTCTTTCCCGAGCTTGACCACCATCGCCACGTCAGCGTCCAATCGCGCGGCAGCGACGGCCTGGTTCGCGCCCTTGCCACCCGGCCCGGTGATAAACGGCCCGCCGAGGATCGTCTCGCCTTTGACGGGCATGCGCGGTGTGCGGATCAGCAGGTCCATGTTGAAGCTGCCTACGACGGTTACTTTCGGTTTGGCCATCGTTGTTGCCTCATCGCAGATATTCTCGTCAATCCTCTTGTGCCATCAATACCAGCAACCGGCTGATCCAACCTTCGCCTTCATCTGCTGTGCAGGGTTCGACTTGTATTGTCGAGATCGGTGCGCCCCGAGGGATATCGATGTAGAGTTTGTAGATTCGCCCTGGTGCGACGGTGAAATCCGCGTAGCCGAGTCCTGTCTCCGCGTTGAAGCCCGTCACGGCGCGATCCGCGCCATCGTCCCACAGCAGCCACACTTCGCGTCCCGGCAGTGGGAGCCACTCCACCTCTTCGCGGCGACGCACCGTGACGGTGTGCGATAACGTCAACGAGACGGCGATCTGCGGCGAGTCGGTGCAGGTTAGCGTCTGCGAGATGATGTGGAATGCGCTCAACGAAGGGGAGATGGGCGTTGTCGTGGTGATTGTGGGGACGGGAACTGGTGTGTTGGTCGGGGGGATGGCGGTTGCCGTTGGCGCGGACGTGGGCGGGATGGCCTGGGACGTTGCTGTAGGCCCCGGGGTAGGGGCCGTGCTGTCCTCGCCGGTGTAGATGGCGACGGCAGGCGTGTCGACGCCGTAGAACGCGGCCAGCTTGGCGATCCGCTGCAACGTCACAAGCGGGCGTCCCGCAGCGACGGCTTGATCGAGCGCGGCGGCGGCGATGGGACGTATGTCCGCTTCCGGCAGTCCTTCCAACCGCAGTTGCGTGCGGCTCCAGTTGCCTTCTGCGCCGTAAGCCAGCACGCTCATCTGGATCCACTCGCTGCGATAGGCTGTATCGAGCAGCGGCGGGTAGGTATCGTAGTATTCCGGCGGGGAGATGACCCACGTATAGAGCAATCCCGCTGCGAGACCGAGGATCAGGCCGACGATGAGGACGCCCCAGTGTTTCACGGAGCGCCTCTTTGGAGATAGGGTTGCATAGCCGGCGTGTTCACGCCCAAATCGCGGGCCAGTTGCGCCAGCGGGAGTAGAATGGTCTCGGATTTGCCCTGGTTGATCCAACGCTCTGTCACGTTAACGAGGCTGTCGGGCGGTAGTGCTGCCAGACGTTGCTGCGCCAGGGTCAGGTCAGCATCCACCTGATATGCAGCGGCGATCAGTCGCAAGTATTCCTCCTGATAATCGCGGCGCAGCATCGCCGGAGACGAATCGGCGCGTTGTAAGGGCAGCAACTGCCATCCAATGAGCAAGGCCAGACCGAACCCAAGCGCTATGCCAATGACAAACCAGAGCAGACGTTTCATGAGTCACACCTTACGAATTGCGAATTACGAATTGCGAGTCGCGAATCCCATCATACATCGAAACGCCTGAAGAGCAAAAACTGAAGATGTTCAGATGTTCTATTGACGCGCGCCAAAATACCTCTTATAATAAAGATAACAGTTGATCCTCTCAGGATTTGGGAAAAGAGGCAGGTCACCAAAGGGTGAACACTGCAAAGCCAAGCGGGGTAGCCGCGTATGACAAATCCTGAGAGGTTTTTTATATCGCACCCTCCTTGCCGCAGGTAAGGAGGGTGCAGCGTTTTCTAGCAGAGCAACAAGAAGGGGAGGGCGTGAGAACGCCCTCCCCGGGTTATGCCGAATGTCTTTCTCGGCTTCAAGCGCGCTGTGGTGTTAGGGCGTGAAGACGCGCATGACGAGCGGGAGGTAGATGTAGCTGTAGAAGTTGGTGGTGGCGGAGGCTTCACCGTCGCCGCCGGCGTATTCGAACGTCGCGGTGTTCGTCACTGAACCTTCGGCCAACAGGAGGGAGATGGTCTCGGCGTCGGGCAAGTTGGCGGTGAAGACGAAGACTATCTCATCCTCTGCCGGAACGGTCCCCGTCCATGTGACAGTATCGCCGACATTAACGGCGCCGGTAGGCTGTTCGATCCAGCTCCCGAACGACATCAGGGTGGGCAGAACATCCTCGAACATCACATCGGTGGCATCGTCGGTGCCGGGGTTGGCGAGCGTTACCGTGTAGGTAATGACGCCATTGGCAACTGCATCCATCGCTGTTGGTTCCGCGGTCTTTTCGATGGTCACCGGCGCGCCGCCGTATTCAATCGGCACGAAGTAGGCCTGGCCAGCGTCGCGGGGATCGCCCACGTAGTCAACGACCATGAAGCCCAAAGGCTCGCTCGTGAAGTAACCATCCAGGAACCAGATTTCCGCGCTGGCTTCTGCAGGCGTGACGTCAAAGTCCCAGTCAGTCCACAGAGGCGGCGCGGCCCAGTCGAAGGTGCCGCCAGCCATGGGATCTGCATTTTCTTCCCAGTCGAAGCCGACCATTTGGTAGTTGAAGGCCGTGCTGCCGCTCCAAAGCACCCACTCCACAGGCAGGTACCACTCCGCAAAGCCGGCGTTGAAGTCGGTATAGGGGTAGTATGGGCTACCAGAACCCGTGTACACACCCACACCCGGAACGTATACGGAGAGTGTGTCGGGATCGGAGTTGAAGACAACCCAATCTGCGACACCGTCCATGTCTACATCCAGCCAGAGGTCGAACTCGGCGAAGTAGGGGTGCATGGTGTGCCACGGGCCGTAGGTGTTGAAGGCCACGACGAAGACGGGGCCATAGGTTCCGCTTGTCCACCCGTAATCCATTCCCAGCATCCGCAGATCACCGGCATCGCCTTGTTCGGCCTCGTTGACGTCGGTGATGAGCACCGGGAAGGCCCATGGATCGGGATCAATGGCACCGGTCTTGTCAAACGTGGCGGTGACCACATCGGTGAGCCAGTTCTCGATCACGGTGTTGCTGTCCGTCATCGTCAGTTCGGTGTAGGGGCGTGGCTGGAAGTAGAAGGGCACCCGCAATACCGAATCATCGTCGGTATTGGTCAGCATAGCGTAGCCGGAGACCTCTTCGGGCGTGCGGCTGTAGCTGGCGGGCATCTTGGCCGTTTCCATTGTCATTGTGACCATCGTGCTGGCGCTGCCGCCGGCCGGTACTTCGACAGTGGCAGGATCGAACTCGAAGGTGATGCCGTCGGTGATGGAGGTGGTGTGGAACATCGCCGCGATGTCATAGGTCTGGGTCGTGGCTTCCCAGTTGTAGAGGGTGATTTCCTTGCCGCCCACAACCTTGAGACCGTCCTCATCACTATCGCCGTCGTAGACGACGCCGTAGCTCAGGCTGACCAGATCCTCATCGCCTACCGCGACCACTTTGGTCTCGGCAGCAGCCAGGGCATCCACACGCCCGGCGCCGATGCGCGCGATGGGATAGGGCATAACCATATCGGCTGCGGTGTTCATCATTGCGGCTTTGATCTGCTCGACCGTCCACGTGGGATGGGCTTGCTTCATCATCGCTGCAACACCCGTTACGTGCGGAGCTGCCATTGACGTACCACTGTAGGCGACACCATCGGTGCCCGTGCCCATCTGTGCTGCGAAAATGCCGACGGCGGGCGCAGCGATTTCGGGCTTGAGTTTGGAATCGAAGCCGCGTGGGCCACGTGAGGATGACGGATAGACGCTATCCGGAGGCGTCAGGCTTGGCACCGTGCTTACTTCATCTTCCGCGGAGACCATAACGTTTTGGCCATCCGCCAGGATGAGATATAGCCCATGAGTATGGGCGATAAAACCGGCGGGAATGGCAACTGGCGGACCTGCCATCGTGACCAGAGCATCGCCGCGGGCCTCATCGTTGAAGATAATTGCCCCTACAGCACCGAGTGCGGCGGCGTTGTTCACCTTGTCCGTGAACCCGCAGACACCGCGCTGAATCAGAGCAACTTTGCCCTCCAGGGCATCGGTCGCTATGCCGTCAATCGCACACAGTGTGTCTGTAGTCGTGAGTGTGCCAACATACCCCAACTCAGCCGTGACTGCCTCGGTGTAGTGTCCTGTCCTGCCGTCGAAGCTTGGTACCTGGTAGACGATGCCTGTCTGCGTGATGTAAGGGCTGTCGACAACTTCAACAGTCGGGCCAGTGGCATAACCGGTCGTGCTACCGGCTACGGAGATCGCCGAGTCGGCCACGGAGGGCGAACCGACGATGTAGGGCGTGTTGCCGGAGTTCCCAGCGGAGATGACGACGACGACACCACTGGCGGTGAGATTGTCGATCCACTCCATCTCGGGATCGCTTTCGTCGTTCGGTCCCCAGCTCGAACCCAGGGACATGTTGACGACGTGGATCTTCTCCGCATCGGTGGTCGCGCTTATGTTGTGGTTGGCAACCCACTCCAGGGCGTCGGGAACCAGGTTGGTGCTACCCTCAGCGCCGAAGACCTTCAGCGCGAAGAGTTTGGCCATCGGCGCAACGCCGGTCATCACGTCCCCGGCAGCGATGCCGGCGGAGATAGAAGCAACGTGCGTGCCGTGGCTGTTCTCGTCCAGTGGATCTGGATCCGGAACCGGAATGGTATCGGTCA
The DNA here is from genome assembly GCA_049975385.1 of Anaerolineae bacterium. Taxonomy (GTDB): domain Bacteria; phylum Chloroflexota; class Anaerolineae; order B4-G1; family SLSP01; genus DSWT01. The sequence goes on from JBNGDO010000133.1 coordinate 13,239, forward strand.
CCACACTGCTGCCAGCGTTGTAACTGGTGCCGGCGAAGTCATGGCCACCGACCACTTTGGCGGTGGGGAAAGTCCCAGCCTCGATGACGTCGGGATTATTGGCCTCATAGTCAGCGGGATCACCCGAACCACCGAAGACGGCGTGGGTGTAGTCGATGCCGGTATCCACGATGGCGATGTTGACGCCTGTGCCATCATAGCCCGGGTCTGCCCAAACGTCGTAAGCGCCAATCAGGGGCACGCTTGCGCCCAGATCAGGGTAGTATTCCGGCGCCAGGTAGACACTCTTGACGCCAGAGAGCGCGCGTAAGTCGTCCATACGGTTCATCGGCACGCGTGCCAGGAAACCGTTGTAGACTTTGGTGTAGCTGGAGATGATCTGTGCGCCCTTAGCTTCGATCTGCGGTGCTAATGATGCCTGAGCTTTCTCCAATCCCGCGACGTAAGTGCGCTGTGCCGCCATACTCATTTGCGCTGTATTCCGCGCCAGTAAGGGTGCTTGATCCAACTCAACGATAACGGCAACTTGTTTCTCCACTGCGTCTTTGAGGGCGTGAGGAACGCGTCCGCCGTTATAGGCGATGAATTCCTCGACGCTCATAGCTTCTTGCGGGAAGCTCCCCTGGATTTCGGCGGGGATTTCGACCGCACGTGCGGGTTGTTCGCGTACAATGCCGTTGTATGCCGGTGGCTCCGGATTTGCAGCAATCGCTGGCGTAGCTCCAAAAGAGCAGACCAGAGAAAGTGTCACAACGACAGCCATTAACTTAGAAAAAGTGGCTTTCATCTTTAAACTCCTCCTTAACTTTTTGTGAATTCTGGAAAGGTAATGCTATGACGAAACGTACATTCAGGATACTCGTAGAACTTATCTGTGCGCCGAATGGCGCTTTTCCACTTAACATCACCTCCTTACCTGGCTAGTTAGAAATCACGCTTTTCTTTAACCAGCAACAACAATTCCAATTGTACACCCTTCACGTATATTTTCAACTTGCGTGAGGGCACAATCCAGAATGTCCGCTGATTGTACTGCGTTTGACTTTTGTGCCTTTGCCGTCATCATTATGACATACTACTGCAAAAAACGGAATTGTGCAAGTGAGATATAGGCATATACACAGGATGCTTTGAGGTAAGGATACTTTGCGTGGTCAATTTTGCCGTCACTTGTAACACGATTCTAACCATTGCGGTAGTGTTCAGCAGTTAAGATGATGGTAGCGTGCCTTATGGGGAAAATCCTGATTGTCGCTGTGGGGAAATTGTACAGGGCATACTTGCGCGCAACACAACACAAGGGGGAAGTCGATCCAGCGACCTCCCCCTTGTTTGAGGCTTAATGTTGTGGCTCGTGGGCTACGTAGCCTACTGCGTGAAGTTGCGCATCACCAGCGGCAGGAAGATATA
>JBNGDO010000134.1:0-14641 GCA_049975385.1 Anaerolineae bacterium
TTACCAGCCGGCCTCGCGCACCAGACGTTGCAGCATTGCAAAGGCCACGGACGCTTCCGCCGCCATATCCGTCCAGCGCGACTCGATGGAGATGCGCCCATCGTAACCACCCTCTTTGAGCGCGCGGAAGAAGTCCGTGAAGTCGCAGTCTTCCGCACCGGGCGCGCGGCGGTTTGCCTCGGTGGCGATGTGGACGTGGCGCAGCAACGGGCCGTAAGTCACGATGGCGTCGTAGTCATTATCGTCCTTAAGCCAGTGGTAGGCATCCACCAGCAAGCGCACGTTAGGATGATCTACGTCTTCCACATAGCGTCCGGATTCGGCTACACCGGTGAGGACGTTGCACTCACGCTGGTTCAACGGCTCCACGACAACTACCACATTATACTCCTGCGCGAGCGGGCCGATCACCTTACCGAACTCGACGAGTTGCTGCCAGGCAATCTCGCGGTCGAATTCATCGGGGATACGCCGCGCGCCGCCAGAGCCGAAGACGATGGTATCGATACCCGCTTGCTCCGCGCGTTCGAAGACGACGGTGGCATAGGCCGCCAGTTCGTTCCGGTTGACATCGGGGCCGGTGATCTTGAGATTGCCGGGAACGAAACAGTTCGCTGCCACGCACGGCACAACCGAAGCCCGAATCCGCGCCAGCTCCGGCGGGAAGGCCGCTTCGTCCAACACAGTCGTCTTCAAGTGATTTTGGACGTGGAGTTCCAGAAATTCAAAGCCCGCCTCAGCCAGCACAGGCGCAACGTTGGGATCCGCACAAACACCGAGTTTCATCGTAAGTTCTCCTTTTTATTTATGGTTATGGGTTGTGAGTTATGGGTGATAGGTCAAAGATCAATCACGCGTCACGGCTCACGACATCTAAAAAAATCCATTGAAATCCGCTCAATCCGTTGACACAACTTGGCGCAACAGCACGATGCGCCGTTTGCCGATCTGGAACCGATCCACACGATGATAGGCTTCGTGGGCCGCTTTCTGCCCCTTATCGGAAGCGATGGCGACGACTGCGCCGGGCGCTAAAACGGGGCGCAGCGCCTCCAGCATCTGCCACAGGGGATCGGGTGTCGCTGTAACGACGGCGTTGCCCTTCCACGCCGACATGCGATTATACGGGACATCCGTGATGACGACATCGACCGTATGTTCGTCCAGTTCGCTGAGGATGCGCGACCCGTCCAGCGCATCGGCATGGAAGACAGATAGTGCGATGGTATGGCACTCGGTCAAGGCCAGCAACCGCTTACGCAGTCGACCGGCGCTCCCCAATGCCTCCACGTGCGAAGCTTTGCCGTAGGCCGACAACATCTCGTTGATCTCCGTGATTCGTCGATCCAATCCTGCCAATGTCAAAAGATCGAGGTTACGTTGAGCCAGTACCATCGCATCCGCATCCAGGTCCGAAGCCGCAATAGACGCGATATGCTCCCCATGGAGGTAGGCCAATGTCGCCAAATGATATGCGCCACCGCAACATGGATCGTAAAGCACGCAAGGCGCGGTCAGGTCGTCCGCCTCGCGCAGGGCCAGGCAGCGCTGGAACATCTCGCTAACCAGGCGCACCGGGAACGCAGGATAGCCGGGCAGGCTGTAGAATACCCGCCCAGCCGCGTAGTCAGCGTCGTTGTGATGTTCAGTGGCAAATAAGTAGGGCATAGACAACTCGCAACCACCCTTGCGAAGGTTTAGGCGAACCAAAGGTTCGCACACCTTCACAAGGATTCCATATCTACCGGAAGGCCAGGCCGATCTCCGCCGCTACGCCGCGAATGTACTCAGCGGACAGGCGATAGTCCTCTTCAGCGTGCAGATGCTCGATCATCAACGGCGTGTCCGGGTCGAGTTTATCCAATTCCCGCAGCAGTGTGCCGTAATCCAGATAGCCTAAGCCAGGGCGGACCTCGTCGAGGTGCGTCGTCAGCTTCGTGTCGAGCAATGTATCCTTAGCATGGCAACTCCGAATGTGCGGACCGAGTTTGGTAAACCACTCGCGGATGAGGGCGGCGTTGTCGAAGTAACGCTGTGGGCTGTTGATGACGTTGACCATATCCACGTGGACGCCGAAGTGCGGGCGGTCGATTGCGGCGAGCAAGCGCAGATAGCTGTCGGCGCTATCGGGATACATCCACGGCATTGGCTCCAGCGCATAATACGTGCGGCGTGGTTTCACCGCATCGAGGATCGCACGCACCGTCTCCACGATGAGGTCGAAGGTCTCCGCGGTCAGATTGGACGGGTCCGGGCCGTCCCACGGCTCGCCGCGCGTGCCCGCGATGTTGACGCAACAACGCGCGCCAATTTCGTCGGCCAGGTTCAACTGCGTCTGGCACTTCTCCAGCGCCGCCCGGCGCGTGCCCTCGTCGGCGCTCAACGGATTGCTCCACGCGCCGACCTCGGCGATGACGATGTCCGCCTTCTCCGCGGCCTTGGCGTAGGCGCGGATCGTCGCCGCATCCGCATCCGCCCCGACCGGGCAATACGCCGCGCCATAATGCTCGCGCTTCAACGCCGCGATCCAGGCATCGGGCGTCATCACATCCACAAAAACAGGTGCGCCAAGTCGCATAAAGAACCTCCCGAAAATGGTAAATGACAAATGGCAAGTAGCGTTTGTAGCGCGGGTGTCCTGCCCGCGCTACACTTACTTCAAGCGGCGGGCGACGTTGCGGCAGGCAACTTCGAGGAGGGCCATGTCTGCCTCGGTGTGCACTGTAGAGACCGCGCCGTGCCCGTGCATCATGTGGACATCCTCCAGCAGCAGCGCCAGTTGCAGCACATCCCCGTTGAGCGTCACATCGCACACTGCCGGATCGAAAACGTCGTCCGGGGCATCGAGCGGGTGTCCTTCCTGATACGGAAAGTGTAGCATAAAGATCGAACTACCGGGCAGGACGTCGTTTCCCCATCCCGTACAGCGCGCGTAGAATCCCTCTTGCGCGAACACATCTTCCAGTAAATGCCTGATTCGATCCCCTAACGCCGCCAGACGCGGGTAGACCTCCGCCTCGTGCTCCACCAGGTAGCGCAACATCGTCCTAGACGCCAGCATCGACGCCGGATGACCGGAATAGGTCCCGCCGGAAAACTTCACCCGCGATCCGCCTGGTCGGCCGGCCAGGTTCATAATGTCGGCGCGCCCGGCGACCGCCGCCACCGGCATCCCGCCCCCGATGATCTTGCCGAAGGTCGCCAGGTCAGGCTGGACACCGTAGAGCGCGCCTGTGTTGCCCGCACGGAAGCGGAATCCGGCGATGACCTCGTCGAAGATCAACGCCGCGCCGTACTGCGTGGCAAGTTCACGGGCGGTCTGGAGATATTCGCGCGTCGCCGGCATGTAACCGCCCGCACCCATAAATGGCTCGACGATGAAACAGGCCACACGGTCGCCGCACTGCCCAAAATGATCGCGCAGCATCTCCGGGTCGTTGAAGCGCGAGACCACCACTTCTTCGCATACGGCAGAAGACAAGCCCGCCGTTTCGACGTGCTGGTAGCCTTCTGTGCCGTGGTAGCCGATGCCCTTGAGCGCCCAAGGCTGCGCGCCGTGCCAGCCGCCGCCGACCTTGAGCACTACGTCGCGCCCGGTAAAGGCGCGCGCCAGCAGGATCGCGTACATCGTCGCCAGCGTGCCGCTCGTGGTGAAGCGCACCCGCTCCGCGCCGGTGCGCGCGCAGAGCAGTTCGGCGGCCTCGACCTGGTATCGTTCGGTGAAACCGGTTTGCAAGCCCAAGCCATCCGCGAAAGCCTGCGACAACGTGGTGGTGACGACCTTCGGGTTGTGGCCCAGGATGTTGGCGAGGTGGCCCTGCCAGAAATCGAGGATTCGATGGCCGTCCTCGTCCGTGATCCACGCGCCGTTGGCTGCCGTAATGCGCGGCAGGAAAGGCTGCATCAGGCGTAGGGCGTGGCTGCCACCATCCACCTGCACGCGCTGCGCGCGCGCGTTCAAGGCCGCCGATTTGGGCGCGTGCGCGGCATAGGCGGATCGCAGTTCGGCCAAAGTCTGCGTGTAGTCTCGCGATTTCATCGCAGCGTCAGTTCAATCACCGGCACGACCACGTCCGGCTGTTTAACGGGAAGTTCCAGCACGAGAACGTCGTCACCGATCTGCAACTGGCCCGCCGACCAGTCTTCCGGCTTCAACGCCACCTCGCTACCGTCGTGGAGGAACCGGGCATAACTGACCTTCCCTGCCAGTTCCGGCACAACCAGATGTTTGAACGGCCAGGCATACACGTGAATGTAGAGCTTGTCGCCGTTCTGCGTCAGGCGGCAATCGCGCGGCGCAGAATAGTCGCTCTGCGTGCAGCCGTAGATCGCCTCGCCGTGCAGCGCCATCCAATCACGGTAGACCGCCAGCGCATCCAGCGCGCGCGGATCGAACGTCCCCAACGAGGTCGGACCGACGTTCATCAGCAGGTTACCACCGCAAGCCACGGTGTTGACCAACATGCGGATCAGTTGCCCAGCATCCTTCCAGCTTGCCTCATCTCGATGATAACCCCACGAGCCACTGAACGTCTGGCAGGCCTCCCACACCACCGGCTCGCCGTCCACCTTCACCCATTCCAGCGGCTGCACCTGCTCCGGCGTGTAGATGTCCGCCGCGACGGGCAAATCCAGCCGGTTGTTGAGGATGATGTTGGGCTTCAGCTCGCGGATCAGCGCAAGAAGTTCCTCGCTCTCCCAATCGTCGCGGCCTTTGCCCGGCAGGCCCTGGTAATCGCGGCCCGGATAGGAGAAGTCGCACCACAGGATGTCCGGGTCGAACTGCGTGATCAACTCGCGCACCTGGTTGCGCATGTACTCGGCGTAGCGCTTCATATCGCGGCCCTCGTTGAGTTTTGACACGTTGGGGTGATTGCGTAGCGGGTGGAAAATGTCGATCAGGAAATCCGGGTGATGCCAGTCGAGGAGCGAGTAGTAGAAGCCCACACGCAATCCCTCGGCGCGGAACGCTTCCACGAACGGCGCGAGCAGGTCTTGGCCGTAGGGCGTATTCGTGACCTTGTAATCGGTGTAGGCCGAGTCCCACAAACAAAAGCCCTCGTGGTGCTTGGAGGTGAGCACGACGTACTTCATCCCCGCCTCGCGCGCAGCTTTGGCCCACTTACGCGGATCGTACATCGTCGGATCGAACCGCTCGAAGTAGCGACGGTAGTCCTCCGGGTGAATCTCTTCCCGCGACTGCACCCACTCGTGGCGCGAAGGAAGCGCGTACAGTCCCCAGTGAATGAACATACCGAAACGGTCGTGGACGAACCACGAGGTATCGCCTTGCGTTGGTTTGGGGTTTAGCATCGGTTTTCGTCTCCTTATTTGCGTAGATTTGGCGTGGCCGGAGCAGACAGGTGATTAGCTCCCGGCAACCAAACGTCCTCTTATAAACAACCAGATTATACTCGCGCCCCTGTCGAGCGCAATAGGAACGTGTTACAAAATTGTCTTCTTTGGCGCTTCAGGCAAATCACAACCTGCCGTTGCCGCGCAAACATGGGGTTAAGGAAGACGCGATCACCACACATAAGGCAGCAGCCGGTAGCGCACAGTCTGGGCATATTCCGCATAACCGTCTAGCTCCTGGCGCAATGTCCTATCCTCCAGGTAAGTGCGCACAACCATACCGGCCATACAAAGGACCGAACCCAATAACGCGATGCCGGACCCTACGATAAGCGGAAAGCTGACAAAGCTCACCACGCTGCCCAAATATCCGGGATGCCGCACATAGCGATAGGGTCCGCTGGTCATAACTGCGTGGTTCCGGTCTGTCTGGATCCTGACCGCTCTTTCGAAGTGTGGGTTGTGCAGCATAGCCCATTGATTCAGGGCGCTGCCCACCACGTAAGCCACTATGCCCACAACGGCCAACGGAACAGGGAGTTCGCTCAGATGCAGCCGCCCCACGTCAAGGGCCGCCAAAACGTACATCAAATAAGTAGCGCTCGCGACGACCAGGACGACCGTGCGATCCCACTTCTTGACATCGGTGTGTTCGATCTTGCGCACGTTGGCCAGGTCTGCGTATTCAGGATGCCTGGGCACAATGATCAGCAAACTGATGATTTGGTAGCCCAGCACAGTCGCCACGTAGAGCCAAAAGCCCCATACGCCGATTGTCCCGGCGATTATGAAGAACAACACACCCAACGAAACCAACACCAAGATATTTTGTACGACTCTTCCCGCAATGAACTTAAGCATTGATACCTCCTGAAAGGCTACCCACACATCCAACGATGCGGCAGCGCACATCGGACATACCGGCAGCAAAGCCAAAACACAGATCAGACTCCAGCCAGTTATCCCTTTTTTCATCATTCACAGCATCCTTTTTTGCGTTTGATGAACAACCTATCCGAAAATCATCTTTTTCAACACTTCAGGCAGATCACAGTCCGCCGTCCGCGCTGCGCCGGATTGTGATCCGGTACAAGCAGTGTAATGATCGGTAGTAAACAAAGCTCATGGGACACCTTTTAGCAACAGTACCATTATAATCCTATCCTGACCTGGTAGAAATTTAGCGCCCACGTCTGATTGACGATCTACCAAGCCGTTATATCATCAAGTCAGGAATCCACATATAACAAAAGGAGTAACCTATGGCCACAACATTTGCGACACAAACCGTCACAGACGAATTCCTGCCGAGGTTGTGGCGCGCTTGACGCACAAGGGCCTGCACGATCTCACCCAAGGCGACCTTCGCGACAGCATCGTACGGCTCACCTGGCCCAACCTGGCGAGCCAACTGCTGTTTATGGCGCCGTCGCTGTACGACGCGGTGTGGCTCGGCAAGCTCGGCGCGGGCGCGCAGGCCGCCGCCGGGCTGGCAACGTCCGTGCGCATCACGATGATCAGCGTGCTGATGGCCCTGAGCGGCGCGAGCGGCGCGGTGGTCGCCCGTTACGTCGGCGCGAAAGACCAGAAGAACGCGAACCTGGCGGCGCTGCAATCCGTCATCCTGATGTTGGTGTCGTCCGGCGTACTCGGTCTCATCGGCGTAGTCTTCGCCGAGCCGCTGATGCGCCTGGGCGGGGCCGACGCCGAAACGCTCCCGCTGGCCGTCCGCTACGCGCGCATCCTCTTCGGCGGGCTAGTGGCGATGGAACTGGTGCCGAGCATCGGCGGCATGTTGAGCGGGATCGGCGCGCCGGACGTCTGGCTGGGGATGACGGCGTGGGTGATGGGCGTGATGCTCGTCGCCGAACCGCTGCTGGTGACGTGGCTCGGGCTGGAAGGCGCGGTGCTGGCGTTGACCGGCGCGCACGCCGTCGCGATGGTATGGGGGCTGTGGCGGCTCATCGCGGGGCACGCGCCCGTGCGCATCGATCTGCACGACTTGCGGCTGGATGTCCCGATGATGGGGCGCGTGCTGCGTATCGCCGCGCCGACAGTCATCCAGCGGGGCACACCCAACCTGGCGATGTCGCTGCTGACCCGCTTCATCTCCGTCTACGGGGCGGCGGCGCTGGCGGCGTGGACGGTAGTCCAGCGCATCTTTGGCTTCGCCCAAGTGCCGGGGATGGCGCTCTCGCGCATCTCACCGGCGATGGTGGGGCAGAACCTCGGCGCGCAGCAGCCGGAACGCGCCGAGCGCGGCGTCAACCTGCTATTGTGGATCACACTCATCGTCACCGGCGTTGTCTTGGGGATGCTGGTGATGTTCGCGCCGCAGGTCTTCGCGCTATTCAGCGACGACGTCGCCGCCACCGCCGTCGGCGTGCAGATGCTGCGCGTGCTGGCGCTGGGCTACCTGGCGAATACGCTCACCCTGGTGCTCAACGGCGCGCAGATAGGCGCGGGCGACACGGTCGCGCCGATGCTCATCAACATCGTCGCGTTGTGGGCGATCCAGATTCCGCTCGTGTACCTCTTCTCGCAGGTACTCCGCCTTGGTGTGACGAGCATCTGGGTGGCGCTGGTTATCGGTTGGCTGGTGCAACTCGCGCTGTTGGTGCGGAGACATCAGCGAGGACAATGGAAATCTAAACAAATTTAGTCGTTTTACACATATAGGAGGATTAGCGGATGGATTTTTCCAAAGTACCGAACTGGTTACGTTTTGCAGTAGCATTGATACTGGCGGCCTTGTTCTTTACCGTTTTCACCGGATCACTGGCGAACGCCTCAAGAGAGGCAAAACCCTATCTGCGTCCGCTCGCCGCCCCTGGCGACGTGATCGAGGTCTTTACCAACACCTGGTCGTACTCCACCATCGGCATGGTCTACGATCCAGACCGCGGCATCGTGCGTTACGCGCACGAGAGCCAATCCAGCAGGCACACCCCCACCATCTACGACGTGGACTTGCTGGATCATACCGTCCCGCTCAGCTTTGCGCTCTCCACACAGAACCCCGGCTGGCCCTGGCAGATCGACAACCGCACCGGCGCGGGCTACGACTACGTCGCCGGCACCTACTTCCTGCCGGACTACAACGGCGACCTCTCCTACGCCGACGACAACATCGTGGAGATCGACGCCAACGGCAACATCCTCAACGCCTGGGAGATGGACAACGAAATAGGCAGCAACGACAGCTCCGATGGCAGCAAAATCGATACCATCATCGACATCGCCGTGGCGCCGGGAAATCCTACGCGCTACTTCGTAGCCGCCGCCTACGATGGCAACCGCGTCTATGAGATCGCGTTACAGAAAACCGGGACGCTGTGGACGCCGAACTCCTGGTCCACCGTAGCCACATACACGCTGCCAATCTGGGCGGCGGATAACGACAACCTCGGCATCGACTACAACGCCGAAAACGGCTACCTCTATCACTCTAGCTGGGACACCACCACAATCTTGATCACCGACTTGAGCATGAACGTGGTGACAGATATTGTGACGTCATTCGACTGCGCCGGTAACAGCACTTACAACAGCGGCGTGACCTTCATCGAAGGCGCAGGAGAAGTCTGGGTCACCGATTTCAGCAGTGACCAGACCACGCGCTGCGAAGCGCCGAGCGTGCCCCTGCCCCCAACCGGATGGGATAAAGTCGTAGATGGCACGACCTGGACGGCCGGCCTGTCCATCACGACCGAAACGTCGGACACCTTCCAGGTCACCGACGTCATCACTGCCGGACTGCCCTTCACGCTGGTCGAGGCCTGGGACGCTGCGCACCTCACCCTGCTCGACGTCAATCTCGACCCACCATTAGTCACAGTCGTGACCGGCACCGGCACACTCACAGTCACCGGCAACGCCGCCACGCCGGACACGATCACCGTCACCAAGCACTTCACGGCCCGTCCCTGCACCTGGACGCAGACCCACGTCTCGGAAACCCTCGACATCGAGGACACGCTCTTTGAGGAGCGCCCCTTCACCGTGACTAAGCGCACGCCAGAACTCCACATCACCAGCGACTACGAACCGGACGTCTACGCGGGTAGCGCCGCCAAATTCACGCTGACCTACACCAACACCGGCGGTTTCGAGAACGACGTCGTCATCACCAACACCTTCCCCGTCACCGCGCCCTTCATCTACAGCGATCCCGCGCCACACGCGTTTGCCCCCGACCGTTCCTGGGCGCGTTGGGATATAGGCAATTTGGCAATGAACGACGGCGGCACGATCGACGTCTACGTTTACATTTCCGAGACCCTCACCTCAGGGACAGAGGTCAACATCTGGGATGGCCTCTACAACCACGTCGGCGCAGTGGCGGATGAGGTCACGACGACCTTCACGGTTCTGGGCGAAGCGGCTGCGGGTTGGACCAAAATCATCGACGGCGGCGACGGCCCGGTGGAATGGTCGCCGACGTTCTCGCTCACGCTGGAAACGGGCGATATCTTCACCGTGACGGATGTCATAGACATTGACCAGGCCTTCATGTTAGTCGAAACCTGGCTCACAGCAGAGTTGACGCTGGCGGGATATGACTTGGAAGATTCAGGTGGGGTTGAGGTTGATGATTCCGTTTCCGGCACATTGATTTTGACCGCAATTCAAACAGGCCCTTTACCGCCGGCTCGTCCATCTGGCGCAATCACCCTCACCAAAGTCTTCACCGTCAACACCTGCTCCTGGCCGCAGACCATCCTGGGCGAGGCGTTGCAGATCGGGCTGAACCGGCCGCTTATCCGCCCGGTGCTCATCCACAAAGATATGCCCATCCTCGCCCTCACTGCCTCCAACCCGATCACCGAAATCCACGGCGGCGAGTTCGTCACCTACACGCTCACCTATGCCAACACCGGCGGCTACGAGAACGCCTTCAGCGTGCAGAGCGACTTCCCGGCGGAGGCGCCGCTCGCCTGGGCCGATCCCGCGCCAACCACGGGCGCAGCAGGCGACCTGACCGCCGAGTGGGTCTTCAACGAGGGGCTGACGACGGGGCAAAGCGGGATGCTTACTGTCACCGTCCACATCACGGACGACATCCCACCCGCAACCCGGCTGGAGGTTATCAACACGTTGAGCGATCACACCGGTATGCCCAGAGACGTCGCCATCGTCACCTACGAGGCCGTGCCGCCGGAGTGGGAGAAGCGCGTCAATGACGACCTCTGGAATGCTGCGCAGTCCACGCCGGTGGAGGCCGGGGACATCGTCACCGTCAGCGAAGTCATCACCACGGAAGCGGATTTCATCCTCGTCGACCGTTGGGCAGGCGACCACCTGACGCTGCTCGACGCCACGCCCGGCGACGGCAGCGTCGTCGCGGCGGCGGGGCGGCTGACGTGGACCGTCACCGTCGCCGGCCCAGAAACGGTGACGCTCACCAAACGCTTCCGGGTGGAGGCCTTCACGCCCACGCACACTGTCCTGTGGGAGGATTTGCACGTCGGCGGTGTGGAATGGGAAAAACGCCCGGTGCTCCTGGAACGGGCAGTCCCCGACCTGCGGCTAACCAAGACGGTCACCCCCACCCTCGCCGAACCCGGTGACGCGGTCACCTACACGCTCACTTTCTCCAACGCCGGGCCGGGAACGGCAACCGGCGTCGTCATCACCGATCACATCCCCGTAAGCGTGACAGTCGGCACTGTGATCAGCAGCGGCGTGCACATTACCGATACCGGCGCGACATCGCCCTACGTCTGGCAGGTGGCGGATCTGGGCGCGAACGACGGCGGCGTCATCACCCTCACCGGCACGTTGAACGATCCACTACCTGCCAGCCTCGTCACGAACGTCGCCGAAATCGCCGCGGACAACGACGTGGGCGACCTCGGCACGTCGCCCGGCGGCAGCAGTTTTGGCCCAACCACCGATGCTGCTTACATCGCCGTGGATGGCACCCCGTTGGTCTGCACGATCAACGACCCGGTCAGTGGCACAACCTACGCTTTCTGCAACGGCATCTGTGGTGGCATCACCTTCGCCAACACCGGGACCGTGAGCAGCCTCACGATCACCTTCACCCAACGCTACCCCTCCATCAACGGCGAGGGATTGCCGCGCCAATACCAACTCGACGCCAACGACGGCAGCGGCTTCGACGCCCGGCTGACGCTCTGCTATGCGGATGGCGAACTGGACATCGCGGGGATCGCAGCGAGTGAAGAGAGGGCGCTGCGCGGATTCCGGTATGCGGGAAGCGGCGTCTGGACCACGCCCGGCGCGCAAACAGTAAACATCGAGGATAATACCATCACCATCGAAGGTGTCACGGAGTTCAGCGCGTGGGGAATTGGAATTCCCGAGACGCAGCAGCCAACGGCGGTGAAGCAACGGACAGACCTGTCAGGTTTGCGAAACCTGACAGGTCTGGGGGGGATCCTTCTCGCGCTGGGTATGGCGATACTTGTCCGGCGGACGCGAAAGCGACGCGAAACGTAAAAGAGGCCATCAAGACTACAAAAGTCTCAGCACGTATTGGGCCGTGTAAACCCCGTGTTCAACGCGAGTGTTTGCACAACCAGGCATTTCGTGAGACTTTTGTAGTCTGGCCTTACTACCCCTTCTTCAGCGCCTTGAGCGTCTCCGCCTCAGGGCGCTTTTTATAGTAGTCGTCCAGCGGATAACAGCCGGAGACCAAACCCTTGCGCGGCGCGGTCGTGCAATCGCTGAAGGTGCGGCAAATTCGCGTGCGCTGCAAAGGTCTTCCGGCCAACACGTCGGCGGGCATCTCCGGGTACGAGAGCACCATCCGCCCCAAGCCCACGAAGTCGGCCTGCCCGGTGCGCACGACGTGCTGGCCGATATTGGGCAACCACTCCTGCGCGTACGAGTATCCCGATCCCACGAACAGCAAGTCCGGGCGATGCGCTTTGAGCTGGCGAACCACGGCGACCTGCCGCGCCACCCCAGCGAGCGGGTCTTCCGGCGGCTGGTAGCCATCGGAGGGCGGGAAGAGCGCCGGGCGTTGGATGTGGGGGACGTAGTACGGGCTGCCCACGGTGATGCACACCATCTCAATGTCCAACTCGGCCAGCAGATCAAGAAAGGCGCAGGGCTCAGTTAAATCGTAACCCACACCGGAACCGTCGCCGCCGAAAGCATAGCAGTAAGGCTTCTCGAAGGGCGCGGGCTCCCCTACCCCATCCGCGCCGGGCTGGAAGGGCACGAAGTCGATGGCGCTCAGGCGTACCCCGATGCCCAGACCGGGCGCCGCGGCGCGGATGCCCGCCACGATCTCGCACAGGAAACGCGTGCGGTTCTCGAAGCTGCCGCCGTAGCGTCCAGGGCGGTCGTAGGCGCTGAGGAACTCGTGGCCCAGGTAGCCGTGGCAGTGCTTGACGTCCACAAACGCGTAGCCCGCCTGCTGCGCCAGCTTCGCCGCGCCCACGAACATCTCGATGAGTCGCGCGATGTAGTCATCGGTGATGACGGGATCATCCGCGGCGATCCCAAACTTCGCGTCCAGCAAGGGGTGGTGGTAGAGGATCTTCGATTCCAGCTTCGTCTTGACGTTGGGCCGCGCAAAGCGCCCGGAATGCGTCAGTTGCAGGCCCACCAGCAGATCGTCGCTCGTGTCGAAGTGCGCTTCGTGCTCGTGCACCAGCGTCTCACGCAGCGCCGCCAGGTCGCCCACGGTCTGCGGGTTGATCATCAATTGGTTGGGATTCGCCCGCCCGTCGTGCTGCACGGCGACGGCCTCCCCACCCCAGATCAACTTGGCCCCGCTCGCCCCAAAGTTCTGCCAGCGGCGGATGGTCAACTCGGTGGGGCGACCGTCCTCCGTACCGTCCCACCCCTCCATCGGCAAAATGCAAAAACGATTGCCGATTTCGAACGCATCCTTCAGTGTATAAGGTTGGGCCAATGGCGCGTCCGGGCCGGTCGCCAGTTCGGCGTCGAAACCCAAATCGATGCCGGATTCGTCCAGGTACGCCTGGAATGTCTCGGCGGTTTTCAACGTTGCAATACGACGGTAGGCCATGGTCTCTCCTTCAACTTTAAAGTAACAAACCACTCACAAACCCGAACTCTCAAATGGATACTGCGGCTCGAATCCGATCAAGTCTCGCACCTTGTCGATGCTCACCAACGTCTCCTCACCGTCCAGCGGCTTCTTCCGCGCTGTTACCTCCGGGAAAAACACCCGCGCCAGTTCCTCCGAAGGGAAGCCGACAAAGTTGCGGGCGTCGGTGACGTAGACGGGGTAACTGCCTTGGTAGTCCGCGAGCAGCGCTTTTTCGGCGGCCTGCGCTGCATCGCGGACGTCGAGGCTCGTCCAGAAGTTGCTCCGTCCGAACATCACCGCGCCATCGGGGAAGGAGAGGTCAAACTCGACTTCCCACTCGCGGGACATAGCGCGCCGCTCGAAATCCGCGACGATATGACACACCCGCTCTGCGCGCTCCGGTTCCGGCAGGGCCAATAGTTCGGCGGTTTGCACGTGGCACGCCTCCACAAATTCCAGGAGGATCGACGTCTCCGGCGCGTGCAAATCGTACACCGCCGGGAAGCGCAAAAAGACGCTGCTCACACCCTCGCGCCGCCAGAAGTAGCCGCCGATTTCCTCGATCATCTGCTTGGAAAACGAGTACGGATCGGTTGTATAGAGCGGATGCGCTTCGTCAATGGGGAAATAACGCAGTTGCCCCTCCGGGAATTTGACGCCGAAGTTATACCCAAGCGCGTTGATCGAACTCGCGCACACCACGCGCCGGATGCCCGCTTCGACGGCAGCCTGGAACACGTTGAACGTCCCGCCCACGTTGACGCGGAACATCTCCTCGCTCGCCGCCATACTCGGATGCGGGTACGCTGCCAGGTGCAGCACACCCTCCATCCCAGCGACGTGCTCTCGCAGACCGTCGAAGTCGGTGATGTCGCCCTCGCGGTAATCCGCGCCGGGGAGCGGGTCTTCGATGCGCAAATCCAGCACGCGCACTTCGTGTCCGTGATCCAACAGCCATTGTACCGTCGGGCGTCCGACACCGCCCGTGCCGCCAGTGACGAGAATTTTCATAATGCTTGCACCTCGCTAAGAATTAACCACGAATCCTCACGAATTTTCACGAATACAGGAAGAAAATTCGTGAGGATTGGTGAAGATTCGTGGTAAAAGTGTAACCTGTAAACATCCACTTAGAACCTATCCGAAAATTATCGCGGTTTCACGCTGTCGGCGGAATGGGCGGCTGAAATTGGCAGACCAATTTAGGCCGCTTTTTTTAAGGGTGTTTTTGCGCTTGCGGGCGGCGCCCGCAAG
>JBNGDO010000135.1:0-14597 GCA_049975385.1 Anaerolineae bacterium
GGTACAATGTGCGTTGTCCCCACGCCCGTGGGGGTGAACCGTGACGGGAATAAGTTGCGCCTTGCTCCCCGTCAGTTGTCCCCACGCCCGTGGGGGTGAACCGCGATGAGGACAGAACGCACGGCATCACTGACGTTGTCCCCACGCCCGTGGGGGTGAACCGTGGGCGGGGCTGACGATGTTCCACGGCGTATATTTCAACGAGGGTGCAACGCACTTGAAGAAGGCGCATAGTGCAGCGCATCTTTAGCATTCAGTCCTTCTAAGATGGCATCCAGATCCAACATCGCGCCACGGGTCAGGGCTGCCTGAAGTTCGGCCTTAGGGAGTGCCGGATGCAGTAATTCCAGAATGGCGGGGATGAATTGGGCGATTTCGGCATTGTAGTCTGGATGATTCTGTACCAGCCCCAGCAATTCCGCGGCAGGCACTGCCTGTCCCCGTTTGGCCTGTACCCATGCAATGCCGATAAGGCACTCCAGCACAATTGCCAGTGAGCCCAACGCATACGATTGCGCCAGGGACTCCCGGAAGTGGGTCCACGCGGTAGGCAAGTCATCCAGTCCATTGTATGCGTGGCCCAGGTTGAGCAGTGCGATGGTCGTGCCGAAACGATTGTCGATCTCCTTGAAGAAGGGCAGGCTTTGTTCGTAGTAGCGCGCAGCCTCGACAAATTGTCCCTGTCGCCGTGCCGTTTCGCCGAGGTTGATGTAGCCCGTCGCCACGCCCCACCGGTCGCCGATTTCCGCGTAGATGCGACGGCTCTCTTCGTGATGGCGCACCGCGTCGGCGTACTGCCCGCGCATATAACTTACGAAACCCAGGATGCGGAACGCCCCGGCGATGCCCTGTTGATCTTTCAGGTTGCGGTACAGTGCCAGACATTCCCAGGCATGGCGCGCGGCTTCGTCGCTCTGGCCCTGGCGATAGGCCACATCTCCCAGGTGATGCAGTGCTAGTGCGATGCCACGCCAATCGTGGATGGTGCGCGCGAGGGTTAACGCCTTGTTGAGATAGGGACGTGCATCCTCATATTTACCTTGCCCCATCAAGGCCCATCCCAGGCCGTTGAGCGCAGCGACTTCGGTGGACGTGTCGTTGTTGCTGCGCGCCAGCGATAGCCCAGTTTTCAGGTGGTGTGTGGCCGTCGGATAATCGCTGATCTGGCGATAAGCGTAGCCCAATTGCGCGTGCAGCGTCCCGCGCCGCGATGTTTCCTCTTCTGGCAACAAAGACAGTGCGTGCTCGAAGGTGTTGATCGCGTCGTGATACGCGCTGATGGACTGCGCCGCCTTTCCGGCGCGCAGCAGATAATCCGCGGCCTGCGTTACCTCCCCGGCCAACTCATAATGTCCGGCGATCAGGCCCAGATATTCACCCAGCCGCTCCCCGGCATGGGCTTCGAGCCAGCGGGCCATCCGTGTGTGATAGAGACGGCGTCTCTGCAACAACACCGTTTCATACGTCACATCGCGCAGAATCGCGTGTTTGAAAATGTACTCATTTGTCCCTTGGAACGCAGAATGGGTACGGCGGAACACCAACTCCCGCCTCATCAGTGCCTGCAATAGCTCGTCAACCTGCGCCGGAGTGGCCACCGTGCTTCCTTCGCTCAACAGATCAGCGACTGCGGCATCCCAAAACAGCCTGCCCATCACCGACGCGCGTTGTAACACCTCACGCTCGGCGGACGGCAGGCTATCCAGTCGTGCCTGGAGCACTCCGGTCAATGTCGGCGGCACACGCAACGACTTCAGGCGCATTTCCTCGGCCCGCCAGCGCTCTTCGCCGCGCTTAATGACGCCATCGTCGATCAAAACCTTGATGAGCTCTTCCATATAGTAAGGATTGCCCTCCGCCCCTTCGATAATCAAGTCGCAGAGCGATTGGGGGATTACATCCAGTTTACGCAAGATTTGGGTGACGAGCATATTGCTGTCTTTTCTGGAGAGCGGTTCAAGGGTCAAACGACGAAATGTGGGGTGGGGCGCGGTCGTCTCTGTAGGCGCAGCCACATCTGCCCCCCACTGTGGGCGAGACTCGAACAGGCTCGGGCGCGTCAGGCTCACAATCAACAGGGGTGCGTCGGGCAGCGCAGCGATGATGTGTTCCAATAAATCCAGGGAGCGCTCGTCGGCCCAATGAATGTCTTCCAGGAAAATGACTGTGGAAGTCTGGGCGACGGCGCGCATATAGGTGACGTAATATGCCTGCGCCAGCGAGCGGAAGGAATCGCTGCCGAGTAGGTTGAGCACGGCCGCGCTGCCCGCGTTTTGCAGATCGAAGCCGACCATTTGTCCCACGAGGTCGGCCTGATCCGGCGTGAGGATGGACGACATCCCGGCGCGGAGCTTCTCCAACACGATCGCCGCGCTATCGCTCTCGCGGATGTCGAAGCGGTAGGCGAACATATCGCGCAGAATGCCGTAGGGCGTCGCTTGCATCTCCGGTGTGGCCCGCCCTTTGAGGTAGAAGATAGACTCCGGCAGCAAGTCCAGCCAGTTCTCAAACTCGTACAAGAGGCGCGACTTGCCCACGCCGGCCTCGCCGATCACTGTGATCACGTGCGTGGCGCGCTGCTTCGTAGCGATGTAATAGGCGTCTTGTAAAAGCTGCAATTCCGCATCGCGGCCCACCATACTTGTTTCGATGCCTTCGACGCCGCGCGTGCGCATCCGAAATGCGCGTGGTTTAGCGCCCTGCACCAGATAAGCTTGCACCGGCTCGACTTTGCCCTTGATGTGCATTGGCGTCTGTGCTTGCACTTCGAAGATACCGCGCACCTGGTTGTAGGTGCTGTGCGCGATCAGGATTTCACCCACTGGCGCGGCCTCTTGCAGCCGGCTCGCCGTATTCACTGCGTCGCCGATGGCCGAGAACTCGCCGGTTGCCCCCACCTCGCCGAGCAGCACTGGCCCTGTACAAAGCCCCTCACGCATCCGTATCGGCTCGGGGAATGGGACGAGGTGGAGCTTTTCCGTTAACTCGCACAGGCGCGCGCCAAAGCTCTCGAGTTCTGCCTGCATCGCCAGTGCCGCGCGAACTGCCCACTCGGGATCGTCTTCGTGTGTTGCGGTTGTGCCCCACAATGCCATCACCCCATCGCCCATGTGCTTGTCGATAATGCCGCCGTGCTCGACGATGATGTGATCCATACTGTCCCAGAGGGTGTTCACAATTTCATGGACCGCTTCGGCGTCCAGTGACTCGGACATCACGGTGAAGCCGCAAATATCGGCGAATAAGGCTGTGACTTGCTTGCGCTGGGGTTCAGGGTACGATCTATCCAGCGCTTGCAGCCTGCGGCGAATTCCAACCAGCGCCGCATCCGTAGCGGCGTCGCCCAGCGTCGCGCGCTGCGCTTCCAGTACCGCGATGGCCTGCTCGAGTTGTTCGCGTTCTACATTCTTTTCCATAAGCTTTAGACTTTATCCGAAAATTATACTTGCGAGCATTTTTGGTGCGCCAACGGCGAATTTCCGGATAGGTTCTTAACTCAACGGTGAGACAGGGGATATTGTAGTCGCGATACGCAATTCCGCCAGTGTTGTATTACCGGTTCGAGTCCTGTGCGGGTCACACAAAAACAAAACGGGGTGGACAAGTCCACCCCGTTTTGTTTTTGTGTAAGACCAGTGTCTGACGGCTTGGCGGTTACTCGAGTCCTGCTTCGCGCAATGCGCCGACGAGGCTCTCTTTGCTGGGGGCCAGGCCAACAAATTTGACCAGATCGCCGATAACGAGCGCGGGCGCATTGTTGATCGCGTATTCTTCCCAGGCTGAGTCGCCAGGGCCGGTGTGGAAGACGATATCCACCTGGTCACTGTATTCGGTTTCGATCTGCTTGAGCAACCGCTTCACCGCTACCCCGCCGGAGCACGGCGGAATGGAGACAAACGCCTCGATCCTTATTTTAGACATAGTCCACCTTCCCGCAGCGCGTTATTGAGCGTTGCCTCGCTTGGGCACATCCCTTCGATGCGGATGCTACCATTGACGACAGCCGCCGGAACGCAGAAAAGCCGGTATTCCTCGAACTTCTGCATCCCTTCAGCGCCTTTGTAGATGACGAGTTCTAATTCGCCCGTGTACTTGGGCGCGACCTTCTCCGCCAGTTCCACCAGAGCTACACAACCGGGACACGGCGGATCGCCGCTGAACACTTCCAATTTGACCATGGATAAGCCTCCTTGTAAGAATGGGTGAATCTGTGAATGAGCGAATCAGCGAAAGATATTCTCCTCCTGTCTGCCGTCTACCGTCTACTGTCTACTGTCTACCTCAAATGCTTCTGAATGACAGGCACGAGCCGCGCTGCCGGAACGACTTTACCGCGTCCGACGAGCTCATCGCCGACGACAATCAGAGGCGTGGTGACCAGGCCGTACTGCTGTGCTTCGTCGCCCATCACGTCCAGTTTTACCACTTCGACTTGGTCCGGGAACTGGTCGGCGGCTTTTTGTGCTTCTCGTTCCGCTCGCTTGCAGTTGGCGCACGGTGGGGTTGTACCAAAGACCTTGATTTGTAGCATTTTGGATCTCCTGTAATGGTTAAATCGAAATGCGTAATGAGCTACTACGCAGTGGCTTCTTGAATCCAGGCTGTGATCTCGCTTTTCTGCGGAATGCGCCCGGAGCATTTAAGATCTTCGTCGATGACCAATGCAGGCGTGATTGCTACACCATAGGCCATAATCTCGTCCACTTCCTTGACTTTGGTGAACGTGGCCTGAATGCCGACTTCATCCGCCGCATCGCGGGCCAGTTTTTCCAGTCGCTTGCACTTAGGGCACCCTTTGCCCAAAACTTTGATCTCCATCTAAAACCTCCTGATTCTCGTGATTTGTGATTCGCTATTTGACCACCCAACCGAAGATCAATCCTGCCAACGTGCTAAACACGGTCACCAGGCTGACGTAAACCGCGGTCTTCTTCTTGCCAATGACCGAGTTGGTGATGAGGATAGATTGCAAACTCAGCTCTGGGTCGGCAAGTAAGTAGGCCAGCAGGGGGCCGCGTTGCATCCCCAACGAGAGGAACGTCTGCGCGATGGGCACTTCGACCAGGGTGGGGAAGTACATGAAGACGCCGAATAGCACACCTGCCAGGTTCGCCAGGACGGTGTCGCGCCCCGCCAAAGTCGTGATCCACACGGCAGGAATCACCGCTCGCGCCATCCCCGCGATGAAGACGCCCACCAGCAGCAGTGGGATGATCTGCTTGACGAAGCGCCACATCTCCCACAACCATTCCTGGACTTCGTATTCGTCGAATTTCTTCGCCGCCATCCACCAAACCGCTGCCAGCAATAGGATTTCGGCGATGAGTTTGCCGGTGATGCCGATAGTCAGCCCGGACGCTACCGCCGTCACCTTGAACGAGGCGACGATAATCGTGAGCGTGACCAGTCCCAGGGCCACGAACGTCCAGCGATTGTAGCCCTCATCCACTGTATTCAGTCCCTTCCACGCCGTCGCGCCGATGAGGATAAGCAGACCGATCAAAAGAACGCCGTGGACGCTCACGCCCTCAATGCCCAGGGAAGGGTTGGGCGGGACGATGCTATCCAGCCAGCTCTGGAAACCGGACGCCCACGCTTCACCAAGTGTGAACGTCGCGTAGCTGTTGGTGAGCAAGCCCACTTGCAATGTTCCTGCGATAAGCGTGCCGAGCAACAGCGCGAAGAACACCCAGATGTGAGCCGGGACGGTGGCTTCTGCCCCAAACGCGCCGTTGTTAGTCTCTGTGTCGTGCGCGGCATCGTCTTTGCGGAAAATCCACGCCATCAGCAGGCCGATGCCAATGCCGAAGATGATGGAGAGGATAATGCGGGCCAATGCGATGTCCATCCCAATCGCCACGCCGGTGAGGGAAATCGCCAGGATGTTTACCGCCGGGCCGACGAAGAGAAAGGTGATCGCGGGTCCAAGACCTGCGCCTTTTTTGTAGATGCTGGCGAAGAGTGGCATAATCGTACAGGAACACACTGCCAGCACAAAACCGCCGAGCGCCGAAGCCGGATAGGAAATCCACTTGGGTGTGTTGCGGCCTAAATATTTGGTGATGGCTTCCTTGGGCATCAGTGCCGCGAGCGCACCCGCGATGAAAAACGCGGGCAGCAAACAGAGCAACACATGCGCCGCCAGATACGCCGCCAGGCTGCCCAGACCGGTTTGCAGAAGCATAGCCACATATTCTAAGATCGTCATACGACCTCCATGATATAGAAAAATCTGTTATATGCAACAAATTGCATATTTATGATCAAAAAATAAGCCTGACCGCTCAACAGCAGTCAGGTCAAATCGGAATTTCAACTACAACACACTTCTTGCTCGGTGCAATGGGGACAAGGACATCCTTCAACGCGCCGCGCGGGTTGGGCTTCGCCCAGGATTTCTTCCAACAGCCGCAAGACGCGCGTATCCACAATCCGGTAATACACGTTGAGGCCGTCCTTCTCATCCAGCACCACGTCCGCTTCGCGCAAAACGCGCAATTGCTGTGAGATATATGCCTGGGGGCGCCCCAAAACGGTCTGAAGATGGCACACGCACGCCGAACCGCGCCGCAACTCGTCCAGGATATGCAGTCGAGAAGGGTGGGCCAGCAGCCGGAAAACCGCCGCGCTCTGCGTATATTGAATCGGATTTTTGCTCATCGGTATCTATGCACTATATGCAGGTTGCTGCATATAGTATACATATTATTCAAAGGATGTCAAGATCGAATTAGCGTGGGGGTACGGTTAATTCTGAACCGTACCTGTGCAGTTTTGGTCTTTGAAAACCTGGCTTGTTGAGCCCGAATCGGGCCAAAACTGCCGCGAGACCGCAATTATCAGACACTGATCTTCCTATTTCTTACAAAGTGGGACGCACCCTTAGCGTGGCTTGTACGTCTCTAACATCGAGCGCGGGGGAAAGGTAATGGCTTTGGGCTTGCAGACATTGGCACAGGAGCTGCAACCCACCACACAGGCGAACGGATCGGCCACCCACACTTTGCCGTCCTCGGTGGGGGCCAGACAGTGAGTGCTGCACAACTTGAGACAGACACCGCAGCCGTTGCACAAATCCTCATTGACTGTGGGGAACCAGGGAATCGTCTCGCGGGGATAGCCGCGCCAGGTTCCGTAACCGCGTTTGCGCGTAGGGCCGCCGCTTTCCAATTGGGCCAGATACGCTGCGTACTCCCGCTCGAAGGCTGCCGCGAACAAATCGCGCGCGCTGTGGGGGATATAGTTTTCCCGGCGCAATTGCTCGACAATTTCCATCCCCAGACCCGCATCACCCGGCTTGCGTCCAGCGGCATGCAGGGCGGCAAAGGTCTCTTCCAGCCCGCGCAATCCGATTGGGCTGCCGTCTACAAGAATCTGGCGATAGCTGCTCATGGTGACGTTCCCCCACAAGTGCGCCCTGCACATGAGGGCGTACTCTCTTCACAGTCTGCACATTCAAATTGGATGGTGGTGTGTTCGATGCCAAATTTGGCAAGCCGCTCTTTGAGTGTGCTCATTGTGTTGTTGCTTGCCATCAGTTGTTGATCAGCGATGGTGACATGAGCGCTCAGGGCAATATGACCGGAGCAAATGCTCCAAATGTGCAGATCATGGACATCCAACACGCCGGGCACGCTTGCCATGCTTTGACCGACGTCCTTGATGGAAAGTCCTTCGGGCACGCCTTCAACCAGAATGTGCACGGAGCTTTTGAGCACGCGCCAGGAACTCACCACGATAATGAGCCCAATCAGCATACTCATCAGCGGGTCCACCCACTGCCAGCCGGTGAGCCAGATAATGCCTGCCGCCAGGATGACGCCGACCGAAGCAAGGGCATCGCCGACCACATGCAGAAAGGCACTACGAACATTTATGTCTTCATGCTCGTGTGCTGCTTCACCTTCCGCATGGTCATGGTCATGTGTGTGAACGTGGCCGCCGAGGATGAGGGCTACAATCAGGTTAGCGATCAGGCCGATAACCGCGATGATCAGCATTTCGACGCTTTTGATGGGTTGCGGATTTTGCCAGCGCGTCCAGGCTTCGGTGAAGATTTCGATGGCAACCGCGCCGAGCGTGACACCGTTGATGAGCGCAGCCAGCACTTCCAGACGATGGAAGCCGTAGGTGTGACGGTCATCGGCAGGCAAAGAGGAGAGCCGCAACGCGAGATAGCTCAGAACGAGGGCGAAAACGTCCATAAAGACGTGCGCCGCGTCTGAGAGCAGGGACAGACTGCCGGTCCAATAACCGCCGATAACCTCGGCGATGAGAATACCGAAGGTCACGCCGATGGAAATGAGAAAGCGAGAGCCTGTGTTGGTATTTTCGTGGGCTTGCATATTAAGCTCCTCGCAAGTGCCAGACCCGATCTTCTGCTATCTGATTACGATAGGAAGCACTGGGGTAGAGTAAGTACACTTTCGTTTTCTGCGCTATTATCATTTTATCTTTGTCTGGCATATGCATTTATATGCATATAGTATATCTTACTCGCTCTTTGGTGCAAGCTATACTTACAAAGTTTTTGCGTTGGTGAGGGATCGATTTAATGCCACGCTTCTGGTTCTCGGATGGTACTTCCGCAGTCCTCTATAGTGTCTCGGAAACGTCGTTACTGACCCGGTCATAAAAAACGAAAGCTAATCTCATATTTCACTGGCGTATGAACTCTAGCGAAATATGCCGGATCAGTAAGCGACTAAACGATTGTTTTGGCTGTATCCTCGGCTGACGCAACGTCATTCCGGCAGAAGCGGAAGCTGCAATAGTCGTCGCCTCGACCGAGTGTCTTGTCGTGGGTAAAGCTAATCTCCGGCGCGAGTTGCGAGTAGACCAGATCATCCATCTGACAGAAGACGGCGGTAAGTTCAGGGGCACCGAAGTCCGTCAGGATTTTCTGGTAGATGCACTGATCGTGGACTTCAAACGCCAGACAATCGGCAGTGTCTTCTACAAATGTCGTATTCCAACCGGGGGCGGGAAAGGCAAGTCGCAGCACCCATCTACCCGCGAAGCGAAATACAGCAAATGGATCGGGTAGTCGCTTGAGTAGGGGAAAGGGCAAGGCCTGTTTTGTAAGGATCACGGCAATTAGCTTTTCGGCTTCGGCTAGAGCTGCTGCCTGCGTTTCATGTTCCTCGCGGAGCACTTGATACAATGCCAATCCGGGTAGAATGCTAGCGCGCACATGCAGGTTCAACACAGGATGCCTGAAGTGGGGGCGGCGTGCCCAGAGATCGTTGTAATGTGCCTGGATGCGGCCCGCGAGCAACGCTGCATCGGTCGCGCCACGCGTCTTTGCTAACTCACGCTGCCAGATATTCAGGAACAGCATCCGTGGGGTGGCGGAACGTCGCCCGGAAAGCCACCAACCGCCTGCCAGGCCGGTAATCAGGCCCAATCCAAACCAGGGCCATCGCGGCTGTTTTTGTGTCATCACTTGCTCCTTTTGTTCTTTCGCGCGAAATTCGGCTTGAAGTGGCTAACCCCGCCGGAAGTTGAACGTGTAATTCCACCAGTTGCCGTAGCGTTCTGCTAACTCGAATCCGGCGGCTTTGGCCCAGGCGATGGTGGTCGCACGGCGCGGGTAGTCGGGGTCGAGGAACTCCTCGGTGGTGGAGACGATGCCGCCCGGCTTGAGCACGCGATGGATTTCGCGCAGTGCGCGCACAGGGTCGGGGATTTCGGGCAGCACGGTGATGAGATACACGCGATCCACGCTGGCATCGGGTAGCGGCAGCTCATAGACGCTGGCGACGTGCGTTTCCACATTGGCTAGCCCGGCCTCGCGCACGCGGGTTTCAACCTGGGCAATCATCTCCGGCTGGATATCCACGGCTATCAGGTGGCCCTCCGGTCCCACACGTCGTGCTGCATCCACGGTGAACGCGCCTGGGCCAGGGCCAAGTTCCAGCACTGTCTCGCCTGGACGGAGACCCGCTCGGTCGAGCGCATAACGCACATCCCAGCGACGGAGGGGATTATCGACAATCCAACTCAACGAAGTCGGGCATGGCTCGCCGCGTCCCTTGTTCAACTTCAAGATGAGTTTGAGCAGCACAAGCCAGAAAAACAGCAGGCCGCCTATGACCAAAAGGATTGTCCACAGAATATTTCTCTTTTTCATCGTTCCTCCAAGAATAGTCTGATAGTCATTTCATGCGACCGTCGCATGGACGATGGCATAAATGGGTGCGATGGTTCGTGTTTGATTTTTACCAGCGAAATAGGCTCTCGAATCCAATCCAGCGCCCAAAATCACCAGTTGCTCGATCCCATCTGTGAGGCAGGTTTGAAGGAAATCGTCTATGTAGCGACACCGGGTTGCCAGAAATGCCAAGACACCGGGAGCTTTCCGTTCTTCATAATTGGAAAACAATTTGCAAAACCAATAGAATGCCGGGTTAATCAGTTGTCGGGCCAGAGGATCATAGCAGATTCGCTCCCCTTCTGGCTTGCTTGATTCCAACGCTCGCACAAAGGCGATTCCTTGAGCGGTAACGCTGGCTTTTTTCTTTTTCATAGGAGCTTTTCCTCTCCGATTACTCAGACGCGACCTGAATCAGAGTCGCTTTCCGCACACTGAAGCAATCGTTGCCGGAGAAGGCCAGATAGCACGTCGTGCCATCCGCGCTCATCCACTTTGCAGGAAAACTGCCCATCTCTCCGGGGCCGCAATCCCATTCCAGCGTGAAATAGGCCGTCGTCCACGGCCCCCATGGTTCCGGTGCATCGTAGATCGCAAATCCGCCGTTGAAGCGCGTGTCCACGTCGAGTTCCGCGCGCTGCTGCCACCAGAGATAGCGCCTCAGCCCCGCGTTGTAGCTGATGCCCGACCGCCGGCATAATCCTGGGTGTTCGAAAACTGCACCGCGTTGCGCGATGTCGGGTGACCAGACAGGGTTATCGTTATTGTCGAGACGCACAAAGAACTCGTAAGCACCGCGCTCGCGAATGTGATTCTTGGGCACGCGCGCCAATACCATCCGGTCGGCGGGTTCGTAGGCGCTGTCAGCGTCGTGCGAGTAAACGTAGGCGTAGCTATCGCGTGCCCCTGCGTAGTTTCTCCCGAAGTTGAGGAACGTGGGACATCCGAAACTGGTGGTGAAACGCCAATCGGCCCACGTCCACGTCTGTGCGCCATCCACCGACCACGCGAGCTGCGAGTTCCCGGTATTGCGCGCCAGCATATAGAGCACGCCCTCCACCATCAGCATCCCGCTGGCCTTTGCCCCGGTGATGTCGTGCCCTACGCGCTCCCCGCTTTCCGAGCGGATATTGATACCCTCGAAGTTGGAAGGCGATCCGATGACCTTCACGAAGCCGAGGCTCAACACTTTGTCGAGGTAGGGCGCGAAGCCATACCCATCACCGTAAGCGGTGTACTGGACGCCATTCGTGGATGGCGCGCTATCATCAGATGGCGCGTCGCCTTCTGCCCAGGTGATGGGCCAGTTGTCGCCGTGAAAGCCTTCGCGCACGATGGTCGATGGCGGCGACCAGATGATCTCCTTGATCACCGGGCTGGGCGGGTATGGCGCAGTATTCGCATCGCCTGGCAGTCGATCCAGGAAGGCGTCCATCAACGGGATGAAAAGGTACTTCTCCAGACCATCCCAAAAGCCCTCGCCCTGTTCGGGATCGCCGATGGTCGCCCCGTTGCGCACGACGATGAGGTCGCGGCACGGCACCACGAGCAGGATTTGATTGCCTGCCCCGGCCCCAGCGAAGGCGTCGCGCGGCAACGAAGGCCACACGCCGTCGAAGTTGGTCCACCAGCCCAGACCGGAACCGGGTCGCGGATCGCCATCCAGGCGCGATGGCAATGGTGTTTTGGCGTAGGCCAGCACCTGCTTCACCCACGCACTATCGATGCATTGCTGTCCATCCCATTGGCCCTGGTGCAGCATCAGCCGTCCCACGCGGGCCACAGCGCGGGCGGTGTAGCTCCCGCCGCCCCAGTTCGCTACCAGATCGAGGTCATCCACCGTGTACGTCTGCCCGTAGCCGATGGACCACGCGCTCTCTGCTACGCCGATGGGATCCATCACCCGTTCTTTGAGCAGGGTGCGCACATCTGGCCAGGGCGTGCCGCGCAGCGCGGCCGTAATCACATACGCCAGCGCCGCCATTCCCGGATTGCTGTAGGCGTAGTCCGTACCCGGCGGGAAAATGACGGGCGCATCGTGAATGGCGATGGAGAACGGGTCCGGCTCCTTGCGCCAGAATGCGCCTTTCCACCCCGGCGGCGCCATGTGGTGATCACTCAACGTCTTGCCTTCCGCCAACGCCCGCTCGCGGTCGGCCTGGCTCAATTCGGCGTCCTCGATGCCGGAGGAATGTGTCGCCAGGTGGCGGATGGTGATCTGCGACTTGAGCGGATCGTCGCGCCACGCGGGGATGTAGGTCCATGCTGGATCATCGACGTTGAGCAGGCCATCGTTCAGCGCCAGTGCCAGCGATAAGCCACCCACCAGCGCCTTCGCCAGTGAAGCCGTATAGTGCGGCTTGTCGGGCCCATGTCCCAGCGCGTACCACTCGTAGACAATCTTGTCCCGGCGGACGACCAACAGCGACTTCGTCCCGCGCACTGCAAGTCCATTGCGCAATGCGTCCAGCCGGGCGACGTCCATACGCTGATTTTTTGGGGGTACAGTCTGCCATACAAATGGCTCGTTCATCGTTCACGTCTCCATTGAAAATATAGAAGCAAGGTCCAAAGATGCTCCTTTACCGATAGTCTTCCCGCACCGGATAGAACACGTCGATGAGCGTACACTGCGTGATCGCCCGGCCCGAATGTTCGGCGTGCGGCGGGATGACGCAGGCTGTGCCCGGTTCCAACCGGTAGGGTACGCCATTCACCGTTAACTCGAACGTGCCCTCAATGGCGTTCGTAACCTGCTCGTGTGGGTGCGAGTGTGTGCCGAGGGTACTGCCGGGTTCAAACTCCCAGTAGGCTAGCGTCATGTGATCCGTGTGGATGAAGCGCGCCACGGCGTTCGGGATTAAATCCTTCGGTTCGATATCCGATAACTTCACAAAGCGTGCTTGATTTGTCATTTTTCCCTCCTTAAGATGAAACTGTAGATTTCCTCAGGCTGCGTACGATCGCAGGGGGCTCATCGGCTTGCCCACCATGCGGAAGGCCCGCCGCTCGGCTTCCCAACGGATGCGCTCGATATCCAGCGTGAGGAACTCGCCTTTGCGGTAGAGCAACCTTCCGTCGCACCAGACGTAGGCCACGTCGCCGGGATGGGCGGTGTAGACGATGCCCGCCGCCAGGTCGTGCCGGGGAATCCAGTGTGGAGCGGTGGTGTCGAGCAACACCAGGTCGGCGGGCCGGCCCGGCGCGAGGACGCCGCTTTCCGGGAATCCCACCGCCGCCGCCGAGGTCTGTGCCGTCATACGGAGCACCTTTGTGCGCGGCAGGACTTCGGGATCACGCAGCGCGCCCTTCCAGTACAGGCCTGTCAGGCGCATAATCTCCAGCATGTTGAAGTCGCTGTTGGAAGCCGGGCCGTCGGTGGCGAGGCCCACACGCACGCCGCGCGCCAGCATCTCCGGCAGTGGAGGCATCGCCATGCCGAGCTTTTGGTAGGTTTTGGGGGTGTGGGCGACGTAGGCATTCGTCGCAGCAATAAGGGTCTGATCCTCCGGCGTGGCGGCGTTGCAGTGAGCGACGAGGGTGGGGCGCGGTAGATCGAGCAATCCCAGTTCGGCGACGTAGGCCGGCGGCGTGAGCCCGTGACGCTCGAGGGCATTGCGCACTTGTTCCTGGGATTCGCTCAGATGAAAGTGCGCGCCCACACCCACGCGCTGCGCCTCGGCGACGAAGCGTTTCAGCACAGCGGTGGGCGTCATATACGGCGAATGTGGCCCCATCGTGGTGTGGATGCGCCCCTCGGCCGCGCCGTCCCAGACTTCGACGAAGGCGACGGTCTCCTCGAACGAGACGTTGCCCACTTCCTTGTCATCACCGATGCCGAAGTGGCACCACGCGAGCAGCGCCTTCATGCCGCTACTGGCTACCACCTCGGCGACTTTGTCCATCCAGAAGTAGTGATCGGCGAAGCCCACCACGCCGCAGCGGATCATCTCGGCGGTGGCGAGGGACGCCCCCCAGGTGATGTCGTCGGGTTCGAGGGCCGACTCCGCGACCCAGATTTTTTCGTTGAGCCAGCGCTCGAAGGGCAGGTCCTCGGCCCAACCGCGCTCCAACGTCATAGGTGCGTGGCAGTGCGCGTTGAAGAACGCGGGCACGGCGACCAGCTCGCGCCCATCGATCACTTCGTCGGGGTCGAAGTTCGCTGGCGCTTGGCCTACCGCGAGGATGCGCCGGTCTTCCAGCGCGAGATCGACGTCCGGCAAAATGTGGTCATCCGCATCCAAAGTCACGGCGGTTGTGTTCTTGATCAACGTGCGCATGGTTTCCTCCTGCAAAACAATCCTACCTCAACGCTTAAGGCGGATCACAATCCGCCGTCCCGCAGCGCCGGATTATGATCCGGCGTAAGCATTGTTCGTATAGATTATCGACTCTCCTGAAAAAAGCCTAGAATGAGCAAACCCAAGCTGGTCGAGGGAGGGGT
>JBNGDO010000136.1:0-14482 GCA_049975385.1 Anaerolineae bacterium
TCACTTGCTAAAACCGCACACATCCCTTATATTTAGAGGGCAACTTCTACATTTTTAGCCAGAGGCTGGGATAAAAGCACGCAAAACTCAGAAGGTCTGGCTATTCTGTGCGCGAAGATTTGTAATTGATCCCTGGAGGCATTTATATGGAAATTGGTGTGGTGAGACAGACGGATATCAACGTCGAGGTACAGCGCGCCTACCTCGATTACGCGATGAGTGTCATTGTCGCGCGCGCGTTGCCAGATGCTCGCGATGGGCTCAAGCCAGTTCAGCGGCGCATCTTGTATGCGATGCACGATATGGGCTTGAGACCCGATTCGACGTACAAAAAATCGGCCCGTATCGTCGGTGAAGTGTTGGGCAAATACCATCCGCACGGCGACTCCGCAGTGTACGATGCGATGGCGCGCATGGCGCAGGATTTCTCGATGCGTTACCCGTCGGTGGATGGCCAAGGGAACTTCGGTTCCATCGATGGCGACACTCCGGCGGCGATGCGCTACACCGAAGCCCGGCTTATGCCCCTGTCGACGGAAATCCTGATGGACATCGACAAGGATACGGTCGATTGGGTCGATAACTTCGACGGCACGCTCAAGGAACCGTCTGTGCTGCCTTCGCGGATACCGAACCTGCTGGTGAATGGCGCATCGGGTATTGCGGTAGGTATGTCCACTAACATCCCACCGCACAACCTGGGCGAGGTGGTGGATGCGCTCGTCTATCTGCTCGACAATTGGCAGAAGGTCGACGATATAGGTGTCGACGACTTGATGGAATTCATCCAGGGACCGGATTTTCCCACAGGTGGCCTGGTTTACCGGAAGGATACGGCCGAAGGCGAGAATATGCTGCTCAAGGCCTACGCGACAGGGCGTGGGCGCATCACGATCCGTGCGCGCGCTCACATGGAGGAAGGCGCACGTGGACGGCAGCGCCTCGTGATCACTGAGATCCCTTATCGGATGAACAAAACTTCGCTGATCGAGAGTATCGCAGAAAATGTGCGTGCCGGGAACCTGGAAGGTATCTCCGACTTGCGCGACGAGTCGGACCGGCAGGGGATGCGCATCGTCATCGAACTGAGTCTAGGCGCCAATGCGGACAAGATTTTGAATGATCTTTACCGGCGCACGACGTTGGAGACGCGCTACAGCATCATTTTGCTGGCACTGGTGAACGGTGAGCCGCGCCGTCTGTCGCTTAAGCGCGCGCTGACCCTGTTTATTGATCATCGGCTGGAGGTTTTGCAACGACGGGCACACTTCGAGCTGGAACATGCCCGCCGCCGCGCGCATATCCTCGAAGGATTGCTGATTGCGCTGGATAACCTTGATGCCATCATTGACACGATCCGCCGCTCACGCACCGTCGATACTGCACGGCGAAACCTCAGGAGGAACTTCAAGCTTACGGAGATACAGGCACGGGCTATTCTGGATATGCAGTTGCGCCGTCTGGCGGCGTTGGAGCGCAGGAAAATCCAGGATGAGCACCGTGAACTGCGGGCGACGATCAAGGCGTTGAAAGCGCTGTTGAGGTCGCCGAAAAAGCAGCGCGCGGCGATTCGCGCCGAGTTGCTGGATATGCGGGAGGGCTACGCCGACGCGCGACGCACGCATATTTTAGAGGTCAGAGGCGAGAAAGTGGTGGCGGGTGCACTGATCCCCGATCAGCCGGTCTGGGTGACAGTGAGCCGTGAGGGGCGCATCGGACGTATCCCCGACGACGGCTCAACTCCGCCACGGGCTTCTGCACGCCCGGCGGAGCCCCCCCTGGCGCTCATCGGTGCTTCGACGCGCGACGTGCTCTATCTCTTCACGTCAGGCGGCGATGCCATCGCTGTGCCGGTACATCAACTGTCGGAAGGAACAGCCTGGGATGGAGAAGGTGGGTCTTGGTCTACGTTGCTGCGGGTAAGCAACGGACATCAACTTGTGGCGGCAATGGCCTTGCCTAAGACTCCGCCGGACGACGACTCCGGCAAGGCCGGAGGCACTGTCTTTTTCGTTACGGCTACAGGCCAGGTAAAGCGTCTTGCTTCTGAAGATCTACCGGGGGTGGGACGTGAACTTACGCAGGTCATTCGTGTGGACGAGGGTGATGCGCTGGTGGGGATTGCCTGGGTCATGGAGGAGGATGAGGTGATTCTGGGGACTGCACACGGGTTGGGCATCCGGTTTGCGGTGAGTGATGTACGCCCTACTGGCGCGAGAGCTGGTGGGATGAAAGGCGTGCGCCTTGGAAAGGGCGACGCTGCAGTGGGGGTAGCCGTCGTGCAATCACGCGGCACATTCTTCGCCATTACCGATCAGGGATTTGCGAAGCGTACGCCCGTGGACGATTTCCCGAGCCAGAAACGTGGTGGCAAGGGTGTGCAGATCGCCAAACTCATGGCGAAAGAGCGCGTGGCGGATGTGGGGATGATGACCAGTACGAGCCGTCTGATGCCGGTGACGCGGCGCGGTGCGTCGAAGACAGTGACGGGGCGCTCCGTGCCGGAGCAGGGCCGTGCGACGCGCGGGGAATCGATCATCGCACTGCAGGGCAATGACGTGGTTGTCGATGTCGTTTTTCAGATCGAGCGGATTGAGTAACGGCAGACTGATGCCGGTTTGAATGCGCGACAGCGTCGCGTTCGGGTGGCATTCCTCGCGGCTTGCCGTGATAACGGCTCCAGGGCTTGTCCCCCGAACTCCTTGCGTAGCGAGCAGGGAAACAGGCAGCGAAAATCTAAGTAGTTCCGGTTTACCGGATTAGGAGAAAACTAATGACCTATCGTGACGAACTATTGACATGTGAAACATGTGGCAAGACGTTTATCTATCGCGTCGAAGAGCAGCGCCAGCAAGAGGAGTTGGGCTTCGAGCAGGTGACACCCAAGTACTGTCCCGACTGTCGAGCGCAGGAGACGCTTGGTCCGGGATTGCGGGCTGGTGTCGTGAAATGGTTTCGCGAGGACAAGCACTTTGGCTTTATCACACAACGAGATGGCAGTGACATCTTCTTCCACAGCAGTGGAATTGAAGGCGATGTGGAAAAGATTATGCAGGAAAATGCTCCGGTATGGTATGAGGCGATTTCGACAGATCGCGGCCCGCAGGCCGTTAACGTTCACCTGCGCGAGTAAAGTGTCCTAAACCCTAAGGGCCGTCAAGATCCTTAGGATTTGGCAGAACGAACAGTTCAATGCGCGTCGCCTTGAGCGGGTGGTTCTGGGATCGTCCTGAGACAGGGAGTGGGCAATATGTGCGCGCTCTGGTCGCAGCGCTCGCCGAGACTGCGCCAACAGCGCAATTTGTTGTGCTTTTGCCCTCGGCATCTGTGTCTGCGGCTACCGTCCTTGCGTCGAATATCGAATTCAGGGTTGTGCTTGGGCGACGCTCGAATCTCGGCAAGCTGTGGTGGGAGCAGGTGACGCTGCCCAGGATGGCCCGTGGGTGTGGCGCGGATCTGCTCCACGTCCCCTACTGGGCGCCACCACTGCACACCACGATCCCTACCGTGGTGACCATCCACGACCTGATTCCCCTGTTGCTGAAACCCTATCGTGGCGGGCCACTGGTACGGCTGTACACGGCCTTCGTGCGTGCGACCTCGCCACGCGCAACGCTGTTGCTCACAGATTCGGAGGCGTCACGCCAGGATATCATCGCCCATCTGTACGTTCCACCCGATCGTGTGCGGACAGTTTATCTGGCAGTTGGTGAAGCGTATGCAGACCTGTCAGGTTTTCCAAAACCTGACAGGTCTAGTGCTGTAACGGAAGATGCAGCTGTTCTTGAACAGCTCGGTGTCCAGCCGGGCTACGTTCTCTACCTGGGCGGCTTCGATGTGCGCAAGAACGTGCGCGCGGTGTGCGCGGCGTTCGCGCGTGTCGCTCAGGCAGTGCCGAACGCGCGTCTGGTTATCGCAGGGAAACTTCCGGCGATAGACTCGGATTTCGCCCCGGATCCACGCCGTCTTGCGCGCGAGGCCGGCATTCCTAATGGGGGTGTTCGTTTTGTGGATTTCGTTCCCGAAGAGGCCAAACCCGCGCTCTATCGCGGAGCGCGGGCATTTGTTTTTCCCTCGATCTATGAGGGCTTTGGTTTGCCGCCGCTGGAAGCGCTGGCATGCGGCACGCCGGTCGTGGGCAGCAACACGTCCAGCCTGCCGGAGGTGGTGGGCGACGCGGGCGTCCTCGTAGACCCTGCCGACGTGGATGAGATGGCGGATGCGCTCATTCATCTGTTGACCGATGATGCCTTCCACGCCGAACTGCAGCAGCGCGCATTGCATCAGGCGGCTAGCTTTTCGTGGGAGACGACTGCGCGGGAGACTTATGCAGCTTATAAAGAGGTTCTGAGATGATGATGGAAGCCAACATTGCGCTGTGGCAACAGGAAGAACAAACACCTTTCACCGGGTGGGATTTCTCGTACTTGGAAGGCCGTATGGTGGAGGAGCAACCGCCATGGTCGTATATGGCGCGCAGCGGAAGTGTTGCGCGGCGCTGCGTCTGTGCTGGATATGGGCACAGGCGGCGGCGAACGTTTGCTCAAACTGCGCGAACACTGGCCCAAGAAGGTCGTTGTGACCGAGGATTATCTGCCCAACGTGCGCCTGGCGCGGGAGCGATTGTCGCCTTTGGGCGTGCGTGTGGAAAATGTGGAACTAACCCGGGACGGCTCACTGCCTTTCGACGACGCAGTGTTCGACGTGGTGCTCAATCGCCATTCGGGATTCAACGCGTCAGAAGTAGCGCGCGTCTTGACGCCCGGCGGGACGTTCCTGATGCAGCAGATCGACGGGTGGTGGGCGTACGATCTGATGGCGGTCTTTGGCGCAAGCCCACAGTGGCCGGAGGAAACACTTGACAACTGCGTCACGTGGATCGAAGACGCCGGCCTCACGACAGTCACGGCGGAAGACTGGTCCGGCGTGTTCACCTTTACGGACGTTGGTGCGATTGTCTACTACCTGAAGGCCGTACCGTGGCTCGTTCCCGGCTTCTCTGTAAAGACGCATCTGGATGGTTTATCGGCGCTTCAAGATAGGCTGGAAAAAGAAGGAGTGCAACCAAAGGATGCCCTGTCTTTTACGGCAAAAAAATTCCTCATCGAGGCGCGAAAACCGGCATAAATCGGCGTGGCTTTTCGTTGTTGTAGCGCTGGTCTGTTCATTGCCGGCCTGCAATGGAAGGTCTCTTCCATCCACGCCGCTTGCGACGCCTACGCGGTCTTTACCACCGGTTCCTCCCGCGCCCACAGGTGTCGTTCCGTCACCCATGCCTTCGCCGACTGCGTGGCCGAATGACCCGGCACGTTGGCAGCATTATCCGAGTCTGAACGATGTGCAAGGGTTGGCTTTTGCGCCTGACGGCGTGCTGTGGGCCGCGACCAGCCAGGGTTTGGCGCACTTCGACGGCGAAGCGTGGCGCCTCGACGCGGCTTCTGGCGGCGCCACAATCCACGCGTTCTCCTTTGCACCAGACGCTAGTCTGTGGCTCGGCACGTCGAAGGGCGCGGTGCACTTTCGCCCGTAACTTGCCGTTTCATTCATTCGCTGATTCTGTGGAGGTACGACGATGGAATTCTTTGATATCTGCCACCGCAACGCCGAGCGTTTGCTTGCACCGTTTATGGGAGGAGACGGAGCGGGCGCATCATGACGCGAGCCACACGTGTGCGTAAACTCCGGCACAATCCGCTGGTGCTTCCATTTTATCTGCCCTCGCTCATTCTTTCCTTCTCCCAGGGTCTTTTGATTCCGGTCTTGCCTCTCTATGCCACGGATTTCGACGTGCCCTATGGTGTGGTCGGTTTGATCCTGGCGATCCAGAGTGTTGGTATGTTGGTCAGCGACATTCCGGGGGGAATGTTGTTGCAGCGGGTGGGCCAGAAAACGGCGATGATCCTCGGCCTGGGCTGTACGGCGATCACGACGGCGGGACTCTTCTGGGCGAAAACCGTGCCTGAAGTGTTAATCTATCTTCTTATTTCCGGCTTTGGCAACGCGCTGTACGCTGTCACGCGGCATGCCTATGTCATCGACGTCGTGACCTCAAAAAACCGTGGTCGGGCGATTGCGCTGTTGGGTGGCCTCTTTCGTCTGGGACGGTTCTTTGGGCCGATGGCGGGTGGATTTCTGGCGGCGGCTTACGGATTGCGCCTGCCGTTTTTGTTGTTCGGCATCGCGTGTCTGCTGTCGTTGGTCGTCGTCGTGTTGTTCGTGCGCGAGGATCGCACGGTGGCTAAATCTACGTCATCAGTCCCGGCAAAGCAAGGGCTGCATCTCCTTGCGGTGTTGAAGGCGCGGTTCGGGCTATTGTTGACCGCCGGTGCAGGCCAGATTTTCGCGCAAATGATCCGCGCCGGGCGCGGGGCTATCATTCCATTGTATGCGGCAGATGTCCTCGGCATGGATGTTGAAGCCATAGGGCTGCTGACGACGATCGCTGCCGGGGTCGAGATGACGCTCTTTTACCCGGCCGGCTGGATTATGGATCACTGGGGACGCAAAGCCGCCATCGTTCCCAGTTTTGCAATCCAGGCTATGGCGATGGCTTGTGTGCCGTTTACCCGTGATTTCACCGGGCTGTTGTTGGTAACGACGTTGATCGGCTTCGGCAACGGCTTGAGCTCCGGCGCGATGTTGACGCTCGGTTCGGATTTGGCGCCATCGAAAGCTCGTGGTGGGTTCCTCGGGTTCTGGCGTTTCATCGGCGACACCGGTTCAACCGGCGGGCCGATGGTCGTGGGCGTCGTGGCCGACCTCCTTGCGCTGCCTACCGCCGCGTGGGCGATGGCTGCATCAGGATTGCTTGCGGCGCTGACCTTTGGCCTGCTTTTGCCCGAGACGTTGAAGAAATCTACTGATCCAGGCTGAATTTGCTAAACTTTTATACGCCTGTTGGATAGTGGCATGACTTCGGTTTTTTATGACCGGATCAGTCGCCTACTTCAGCAGACCGATATCCTCAACCGGCCATAC
This sequence comes from Anaerolineae bacterium, assembly GCA_049975385.1. Lineage (GTDB taxonomy): Bacteria > Chloroflexota > Anaerolineae > B4-G1 > SLSP01 > DSWT01. The sequence goes on from JBNGDO010000136.1 coordinate 6,979, forward strand.
ACGCACCCAGGCGCGGGAGACGATGCGGTCCAGAGTTATAGCCCCGATCATGCGCGAATCCCTGGAATTATTGCGGTTGTCACCCATAACGAAGACGCTGTCTTTGGGGATCGTCACCGGGCCATAATCTCGTTGGTAAGCTTCGGCGAGATAGGGTTCGGAGAGAACCTGCCCGTCAATCAACACGCGGTTGTCCTTGATCTCCAGCGTTTCGCCGGGCAAGCCGACAACGCGCTTGATGAGAGGGATTTCGCCTTCGCCCATATCGATGACGACGATTTCGCCGCGCTCGGGCTGGCGGAAGTGGTAGGTCAATTTGTCGACGATGAGTTGCTGATTTTCGTGCAGGTTCGGTTCCATGCTGCAGCTGAGAACGAGGGTGCGTTGGCCGACAAAGTGCGTGATGAGGAACGCCAGGACAATCGCCGGTAAAACGGTTTCCAAGACATTGCGCACCAGATTCAGTACACTCCGGCCTAAAGAGTCAGCGTGAGTGATCTTGGAGTGCATCATCGTAGAATACGCCTCCGGCGAGGTAGGCCCCGCTCGATTTGCAGCATTGGATTTGCCGAACTCCTCCATCTCGAACTCCTTACATCTGTGATTATCGCTATTGTATCATAGTTTCACGCATTCTGCTCCAGGGCTTGTCGAATCGTGCGGACTTCGTCTAGAATGGCATTCAGCGCTTCGGATGAGGTCCCGGCTGGCGCTTCTTCTTCCGCACTCGTTGGCGCCATCCCGCCGCGGAAACGATGCAGCGCGGTGACGACCATCTCGTATACTTCCTGCGGGTTCTCCAATCCCACCAGACTTTGCTCCGGCTGACCTGACGAACCGCTGATCCCGGCTGTCTGGATGTTCACGGTACCGGTGCCCAACCAGCGGTCCAGGATGCCGCGTTTTACCGTCAGGTTCGTCATTGTGCGGAATGGGACGTGCTTGACCGATTGGGTCACGATGCCTACATTGACAATGATCTCATCCTCGTGGATTTCGTAACGCAGACTGCGATAGTACGGGCCGGACAGCAACATCCCCGGCACCCACCACAGCAGGTTGGCTGCGAGCGTGATCAACAGCGTAATCGCCAGCGCGCCGAAGCCCTCCTCGAAGGCGATGAGCACGCCGAGGATGAACCCGCCTGCCAGAATCGCCAGAGCGATCAGACTCAGTGTTATCCGTAAATTCGTCAAGTATTTTGGACTGGGTGTAAATTGTTTCGCTTGCATTGTTGTGACAACTCCTTTCATCATTGAAAACCAATTCATACCTTTATTGTACCCAAGATCGGACCTCTTGTCATCGGCCGGATTGCTAAATTCAGAGTGTACTTGCGTACAATAAAGTTTTTTATTGCAGCGTATTCGCCTAATTTCCCATCGCTGGTATTATGGAGCCGACTTGATCTTAAGGCAAATGCTGTTCATTGGAGGTAACGATGAATGCTATTGAACGTACCCTGGCTGTACTTGCGCATCGCCGGCCGGATCGCCGGCCGGTGGACCTGCACAACTTCCAACCCGCTGCTGCGATGCTGGGGTTGCCGCTGCGAGAGGTTTTCAAGAACAGTGATCTGATCGCCCATCACATCTGCGGCAACACCGCGCCCATTCTCGACGATTTCATCGCGACCGGCGCGCAGATTACCGAAATCGATCACAAGCCTGACCTCGCTAAAGCCAGGGACGCCGCGCAGGGCAAAACCACGATTCTCGGTTCCATCGACACCAACCTGCTCGCCTTTGGGACGCCTGATGAGGTCGATGCTGCCTGCCGCGAAGCCATAGAGGTTATGCGCGTGGGCAAGGACTTCCACACCAACTTCATCCTCGGTCCCGGCTGCGTGCTGGACGCCAAGACCCCGGCGGAGAATATCCACGCGTTGGTGGAGGCTGCGAAGAAGCATGGGAGAAATTGAAAATGTAGGGCAAGTTGTTGACTTGCTTTATACTGGTTGAGCCAATCATTTATGTGAAGGAGATCAATTGATGCATACAACCCTCTCGCTGAACGGCACCTGGCAACTGCGCGATGAAATCCTCACTTACCCCCTCGCTAACGCGCGCAACCTATTCTATCTTGATGATGGTTGGATGGCGCAGCCCGTCCCTGGCGATGTCCACCAGGGGCTGATCGCGGCGGGACGCATCGCTGAACCGCTGCTCGGTCTCAACAGCTTCGACTGCACGTGGACGGAGACGCGCTCGTGGTGGTTCCGCCAGACGTTCGTCGTACCCGAAGGTTGGCAAAAGGCGGACGCGGTGCAACTGGAACTAAACAGCCTCGACTGCAACGCCGAAATCTTCCTCAACGGCGAACACATTGGCAGCCATCCAAGCGCGTTTCGTCCTTTCGTGCGCGATGTGAAACCGTGGCTCGTCGACGGTGAGAACGTGCTGCTCGTTCGACTTACGGCGGGTGTGGAGCACGTCACCGAGGCGGATGTGGATTCGTGCGATGGTGTCCGCCCCGGCACCGAGGCGGGCAACGGTCGCCCGGAGCGCGGCGAACCGCGCCGCACCTTCGCCCGCAAACCGCAGTACTCGTGGGGCTGGGACTGGAGCCCGCGCGCGCCTACCACCGCCATCGGCGGAGATGTGACACTGCGATTGCTGACCGCCGCCTGCATCCGTGACGTGGCATTGCGCCCGGTGCGGCACGGTGACGAAGTCCTCGTCTATGCCACGGTTGCGGTGGACCAATTCCATTACTACAAGACGAAAGAAGGCACGGTCAACGTCACCTTCACCGATGCGCAGGGCCGCCAATTCTGCGCCGCAGCCAACGCCTTGCTCCGCTCCGGCCTCACCTACGTCGAACTGCTCATCCCCATTTCCGATGCCCAACTCTGGTGGCCCAATGGCCTCGGCGACCAGCACCTCTACAAAGTCGAAGTGACCCTCCTTATGAACGACCATCCGACTGACGACTATGAGACTATCGACTACCAGACTTTTGACTATGGCATCCGTTTCATCGAATTGGACACCGACGACACCTTCGCCTTCGTCGTCAACGGCAAGAAAATCTATGCCAAAGGCGCGAACTGGATTCCCGCCGATGCCCTCTACGCCCGTGTGAGCGACGAGAAGTACGATACCCTCATCCGCGAAGCGCACGACGCCAACTTCAACATGCTCCGCATCTGGGGCGGCGGACTCTACGAGCGCGATGCTTTCTACGATGCGTGCGACCGTTACGGCATCCTGCTCTGGCACGACTTCATGTTCGCCTGCGCGCCTTATCCCGATCATCTGGCATGGTTTCGCGAGGAAGTGGAGAAGGAAGCCGACTACCAAACGCGCCGCCTGCGCCGTCACGCCAGCCTTGCATTGTGGTGCGGTAACAATGAGAACCACTGGGGCTTCCGCGATTGGTGGAAGGAACGCACGCGCGGCGGCGCGCACGTCTATAACTACATTCTGCCTGCCGTCGTTCAACGCAATTGTCCGGAGATCCCCTACTGGAACAGTTCTCCCTACGGCGGCGAGCGGCCCAATGCCTACGACGTGGGCGACTGCCACTACTGGGGCGAAGGCACGATGAATCCCGATATGCAGGTGCGTATCACGCCGGAGACGTACGATGCCTGTACCGCGCGCTTTGTCTCTGAGTTCGGCTACATCGGCGCGCCGGGCAAAGGCACCATGCTGACCTACCTCGACGGCGCGTCCCTCGACCGCCAGGGAAAGGTCTGGCAACATCACAACAACACCTTCGAGAAAAACACCGTCGATGCGGGCATCCGCAAGCACTACGCCGATCCCGACATGCTCTCGCCGGACGACTATGTGCTGTACAGCGGCCTCGTTCAGGGGCTGATGTACACCTACGCGCTGGACGCGATGCACGCCAATCCCAAGTGTGGTGGCAACCTTTTCTGGATGTACGAGGACTGCTGGGGCGAAGTCGGCTGGACGATTATCGATTACTACCTGCGGCGCAAACCGGCGTGGTACTTCGTACGGCGGACGTATGCCCCGTTGCGTCTCATCCTGCGTCCCGCCGATGACGATCAAATCCGTGTCATTTTGGCAAACGATACGCCCGAATCCCTGTTCTTCGATCTGGAATATGGTTACCTCAGCCTGGGCGGTAGTCTGAGCAAGCTGCGCATGGTCCGGGTGGAAGCCGTGCCGTCGGCACGCACCGAGGCCTTCGTCTTCCCGCGCGGCGACCTTGATCCTACCTGCGGTTTGTGGATCGCGCGCGTCCCGGAACGGCCTGATATCGCGGCGGGCATTTTCCGCGCCGTAGATTACCGTCAATTGCGGACCGGGCATTGCAAATTGCAAATCACGCATCACGCATCCCGTAGCACGAACGGCGCCTGGCAAACCCTTGTACGGGTAGAAGCGAATAGCTACGCTCACGCCGTCCATTTTACGTTGCCGGAGGGCGCATTGCCGTCGGACAACTACTTCGATCTGCTGCCGGGCGAGACGCGGGAGGTGGTGATCACAGCGGCAGCTCCGTTAGATCCGACAGCAATCGGCGTAACCTGTGTCAATGCGTGAAATTGGCAAACACGTGCTATAATGGTTACACATATGAGACACGATTGTGTAACATCGGAGGTGCAAAATGACGATGATTGGTGTGCGTGAGTTACGTCAACAGACAGCCGAAGTGTTGCGCCGGATTCGTGAAGAAAGAACGGAATACATCATCACCTATCAGGGGAAGCCAGTGGCGGTGATGTTACCGGTGGATGCGGCTGCGGTGGAGCAGGCCATTCTGGACATCGGCAAACAAGGCACGGCGCAGGGGTGGGATGCCTATGTGCAAGTGGCAGACACCGTGCGCCAACGGTGGCCCGAAGCCACGACGACACAATCCCTGCTGGATGAAATCCGGCGGTAGGTACGATGTTTACGATAGATGCCAGCGTGCACATCAACGCGCTCAATCCGCGCGAGTTTGGTAGCGCAGAGAGCCAACTGTGTCTGCAACGTCTCGTAGCGCTGCGGCAACCGTTCTTCTCTCCGACTTTACTGCTGGTTGAAGTGGCGGCGGCTATTGCACGTGTTTTGGATGATACCGATCTTGCCTTGGAATTGACCCGTGGAATTCAGGCCTTACCGCGGCAATTATGGATCCCCTTGGACAGCGCGATGGCTGAACTGGCGGCCCAGTTAGGTGCACAGGCGCGTTTGCGCGGCGCGGATGCGGTCTATGCCGCCGTAGCCCGGCATTATGGCGCTACATTGATCACTCGCGATCAACAGCAACTGGATCGTTTGGTGGATCTGGTCCGTGTGAGGACGCCTGAAGATGTATTAGGCGGCCTGGAGAATGAGCCACTTTGATCCTCATGTACGCTATACTCAAGGATTGGGAGGCTGTCTGTGCCTGATATGCTTGCAAAACTGTACAATCTGGAGAACAACTGGGATTTCATCGCCGAGCAAGAGGCATTAGGAATCATCATCCGCAAGCCCATCGGCCCGGAAAATCAGCGCATCATCGACTGGGTGCGTGACACGTTCAATCCAGGATGGGCCAGTGAAGTTGCTGTAGCCTTGCAGACTCATCCCGTGAGTTGCTTTATCGCGCTCAAGGAGGGTGACCTCATCGGATTTGCCTGTTATGATGCGACAGCATTGGGCTTTTTTGGCCCCACCGGCGTCGCCGAGAACGCGCGCGGCAAAGATACCGGCGCGGCACTGTTGCTGGCGTGCTTGTTGGATATGAAGCTTAAAGGGTACGGCTATGCTGTGATTGGCGGGGCCGGCCCTGTCGATTTCTACCGGAAAGTTGTGGGTGCAGAAGTCATCGCCGATTCTGTCCCTGGAATCTATCGAGGGATGTTGAGACAGTAGGGACAGTAGTCGTGCCCTCTACACGGGATCTGGTCGTCGGTATCGACAGCAGCACAACCGCCTGCAAAGCGATTTTGTGGAATACACGCGGCGTAGCCCTCGCTGAGGGACGCGCCGCGTTGCCATTGTCAATGCCGCGTCCCGCGTGGCACGAGCAACCCGCTGAAGCGTGGTGGGAAGCGTGTGTGCAGGCGGTACGCGCGGCGGTCTCTTGTGTAGATGTATCCCGCATTGCTGCCTTGTGTATCGCCCCGCAGCGCGAGACGTTCGTCCCGGTGGATGAAGCGGGCACGCCGCTGCGCCCCGCCATCGTGTGGATGGACGAGCGCGCCCGCGATGTGTTGCCCGCCATAGACCGGGAGTATGGCGCCGAGCGCATTCACCGTGAAACCGGCAAGCCGCTCTCCGGTAACCTCACCTTGGGCAAGATCGCCTGGATCCGCGAGCATGAACCCGACGTTTTCACGCGCACGGCCAAGTATTTGGACGTCGCCGCGTTCCTCACCTACAAGCTGGCCGGTCATGCGCGCACCGGGTGGGGCTGCGCCGGTCCTACTGGCCTGTTCGATATGCGAGCGAATGACTGGGACGTGGACTTGCTGGCTTACCTCGGCGTGGACGTGAAGCAGATGCCGGAAGCTTACCCACCCGGCGCGGTGGTCGGGATGGTGACGCCCGATGCCGCTGCACTCACCGGTTTGCCCGCCGGTCTGCCCGTCATAGCAGGCGTCGGAGATGGGCAGGCGGGCGGATTGGGCGTGGGGATCACCCAACCGGGACAGGCGTATCTCAACCTGGGCACGTCCGTAGTTTCCGGGACGCACGCGAACGTCTACGTGACCGACCGTGCCTTCCGCACGATGGTTAGTGCCATTCCCGGAAGCTACAGCCTCGAAACCGTGCTCCTCGGCGGCGCGTATACGGTGTCGTGGTTTGCGGAAAAGATTGCAGAATCAGTGAATGAGCGAATCAGCGAATCGGGCAGCCATCAACCAGCGACCAGTAACCAGCAACCAGTAGCCATCGAAGCCCTGTATGACGAAGCGATCGCCGACATTCCCGCTGGCGCGGAGGGTCTGCTGCTCGTTCCCTACTGGAATTCGGCGATGAACCCGTATTGGGACGCCACCGCGAGCGGCATCGTTGTGGGATGGCGCGGCATCCACACACGAGCGCACCTGTACCGCGCGATTCTCGAAGGCGTTGCTTTCGAGCAGCGGCTGCACACCGAAGGTGTGGAGGCGGCGCTTGGAGAAGCCGTAGAAAGTTACGTCGCGATGGGCGGCGGCGCGAAGAGCGAGCGCTGGCTCCAGATTATCGCGGATGTGACGGGTAAGCCCGTTTACCGCGCAGCCGTGACCGACGCCGCGGCTCTCGGCGCGGGCATCCTGGCGGCGACCGGAGCGGGGCTGTTTCCCGATGTGCACGCCGCTGCAGAGGCGATGACGCGCATCGCTCCGAAGCCACTTCTGCCCGACGAAGCACGATACGAAATCTACTCGCAACTGTATACTGAGATCTACCGGCATCTCTTCCCTGCACTGCAACCTTACATCAACCGCTTGACAACGTTGGTGGAGAGTACCGTTAAGAACAAGGGGCCTCAAGATGCGTAGCACGACACAGTTGGTGATTACCCACATGTTGCACTATGCGCGCGATTCATTCACCGCAGAGAT
>JBNGDO010000137.1:0-12844 GCA_049975385.1 Anaerolineae bacterium
ACGGGCAGTCGCTGGTGGTGATGAACCGCGATAAGCAGGTGACCGCTGCCCGCATTGTCGATCTGTTGAACTTGCCTGCTACGGCTGTGGTGAAAGGCGCCGATCCCAATGCGGCGCACGATATTGTGGTGGTCCTCGGCAACGATTACACCGGTCCACCACAGGACTAAGTCTCCATCTGGAACGTAAGACCTATGGCTTCAACACCGACCAACGCTCCTCTGAATAAGCTGCCGTATAAGCTGCTAATCAATCTCAGTCTTTTGCTGATTTACGTGCTCCTGACCGCTGCGGCCGGCTTTGCCGTGTTCGTCAAAGTGCGCCAGGGTGCTGCCGTTTTGGAGATTCTGCCGGAGTTCACGATCAAACAGACAGAGCCGGAAAGCCCCAACGTCAGCCGTGTCGAAGGGGAAACGTTGCCGGTGTGGACCGACATCGATCGTATCACCGTTTTAATCCTCGGCATCGATGAACGCGTTCAGGAGGAGGATTTCTGGCGCACCGATACGATGATATTGGCAACCCTCGACCCGGTAACGATGAAGGGGGGGGTGTTGTCGATTCCGCGCGATCTGTGGGTGCATATTCCCGGCTATACTGAGGAACGTATCAACACCGCACATTTTATCGGCGATGCCTACGGCCATCCTGGCGGAGGGCCGGCGCTGGCCGTGGAAACGGTGGAGTACAACCTCGGCGTCGAAATCGATTATTACGTGCGCTTCAATTTCCAGGCCTTCATCGACTTGGTGGATCGCATCGGCGGGATCAGTATTGATGTGCCGGAGACGATCCACGATACTCAGTATCCGACCCCCGATTACGGGGTTGAGGTGTTTCACGTCGATGCCGGGCCGCATCACTTCTACGGCGAAGAAGCGCTCAAATATGCTCGCACGCGCCATACCAATGGCGGCGACTTCGACCGCGCGCGGCGGCAGCAACAGGTCATCAAGGCCATCTTCAAGCGGGTGACTGAGGCCAATATGCTTCCGCAATTGGCTGCCGAGGCCCCGGAGATCCTGCAAATCCTCCAGAAATCCGTCAAGATCGATCCCCAGTTACAGTTGGATGAAATGATCGCTCTGGCCAATCTGGCCCGCAGCGTAAATATGGATGAGGACGTTACCTTTCGCGTGATCGATGAAACGTGCACACTCTTCAAGATAACGCCTGACGAGATGCATATCCTGATCCCGTTGCGCGACGAGATACGCAAAGTGCGTGACGAGGTGTTTGGCTTACAGACGACCAACGGCGACGTGCAAACGCTTGCCGAGGAGGCGGCGACGGTCTCCGTGTTGAACGGCACCCAGACATCCGGGTTGGCTTTTACGACCAGCCAGTTCCTCGAAGCCAACGGCTTGTCCATCGCCGCTTACGACAACGCCGACCGCCAGGATTACGACACGTCTCTGGTGATCCTGAACCGCGCTAAGCCAATGACCGCCCAGCAGATCCTCGCGCTGCTCAAACTGCCGGAATCGGTGGTTGTCCATGGCAACAATCCCACTGCTGCATATGACGTCGTCATCATCTTGGGCGCGGATTACGTGAATGGGCAATGAGGTAGACGGTAGACAGTAGACGGTAGACGGGGGCAGAATGTCCAAGTGTGATATCTGACAAGTGCTGAACCCCGGAAAATGATTTTTTTGGAGGTTGAGGCCTCTCGATCAGTCGGGGGGCCTTATTTGTTGCGTCAGAAGTTACGCGCCACCACCGGCAGGTAGACCATCGCGACGACTTGATGCACGATGTTGACCTGTGTGTTCGACGGGTGCGCCAGCACTAACGACTCATCGGGGAAGGCGTAATACGCCGTGTTGCTGACCTGAGCGTATTCGCTGACGAAGGATTCTGGGGGAACGTTGACCTGCACAGCGAATGAGATCGTGACGGGTGTGGTCGCTGAGAGCGTGACGGTGCCGGTGAGCGCGCCGTCCGCGTAAGTGAGCGTATCCGGCGGTGTGTCGACAAAGCCTTGCCACGTCAGGCGCGCATCCAGCGGATCGTAGAGATGGAGTGTGGTATCGATATCCGTATGTATGAGAAGTTGGTAAACCAACGTATCGCCGTTGGTAACGGTGACAGCGGGCGTCGCCGACTTGACGACGACGGGCGACAATACGGCGTCGATGCCCGTACGTGTTATGCCCAGCGTTACGGTCACCGGTGTGGATTCCTCAAGCGCGAGTTGGTTGTCGTAGTATTGCGGCGCGAAGATGTGCGTGGGGTCGATGAATCCCACGTGATAGTCGATGTCTTGTCCCAGGTCGTCGATCTGGTACGTTCCGTTGGTGAGGGTCTCTGTGCTGGTCACGTAGCTCCATTCGGACCATTCGATGGGGCGGTAGAGATGCACACGCACACCGGTGGCCGGGCTGGCATCTGGATACGTGACGGTGCCACGCAGACTGCCCGACGTTTGCCCGCAGATCCTGCCGGTGCCTTCGACGTCATCGATATTGGCAAGCCACGCGGGCACCGGCCCTGTTTCCGGTACACACCAGGCCGTGTTGTAGAATGAAAAGCGCTGTAGAGAGGTTAGCGCGGTAAGCAGTTCCGGTATTGCACCGCTGAAACGATTGTCATTCAGGTAGAGGCGTTTCAGAGCCGAGAGATCACCGATCTGGTGTGGAAGTGTGCTCAAGGCATTGTCACCCAGGTAGAGGTAGCGCAATCCGGTAAGATTGCCGATCTCCGGGGGAAGGACGGTCAGAGCGTTATCGTTCAGGCAAAGTTCTGCCAACCCGGTGAGGTTAGTGATTGGCGGCGGAAAAACTCCGAGGGCGTTGTGCCCCAGATAAAGGGCGGTCAGGCTGCTGAGGTTACTGATCTCGCGGGGAAGCGCGGTGAGGGCGTTGCCGCCCAAGTAAAGCTCCGCCAACGTCGTGAGATTGCCAATTTCGGGGGGGAGCGTTGTCAGAACGTTGCCGGCCAGGGAAAGGGACCGCAACGCAGTCAGATTGCCGATCTCTGGCGGGAGGGCAGATAAAGCATTGTAGTCCAGGAAAAGGTTCTCCAACGCGGTGAGGTTGCCGATCTCCGGTGGGAGGGTGGATAGGACGTTATACTCCAGGTCGAGCCAGGTCAATGTGCTGAGGTCGCCGATCTCCGGCGGGAATGCACTCACGGCGTTGTCCCACAGATAAAGCCGCTCCAACGCAGTGAGATCGCCGATTTCCGGCGGCAGAGCGCCGCTGAGATTGTTGCTGAGTAAGGATATCTGCGTAACGTGCCCGGCATCACAGGTGACGCCGTACCAGGTGCAGGGTGTGATGGTGTCCAGCCAGCCGATCTTCGTGTACCAGTCATCGCCACCTGTGGCGGTGTAGAGCGCGACCAACGCTTCGCATTCAGTTTGCGGGAGACCGGTTGCCGTGTAACAATCGTAGGGGATTTGGGTTCGCGTCGACGCCGGTTGTGCGCTCAGCCCGCCGATCAGTAAGGCATACAATAGGATGAGATTCACAACGCGTAAGGATTTCATCGTTCAATTCCTCTCACTGAACGGGACGACAGTCTTATACACGCCGACGCTGTGTAAGGTCTGACCGAACTACGGCATTTCCGGCTGGCCCAGCGGCTGCATAATGATGTAATTGAAACCATTCATCGGGATGTGCTCCACCAGCCCGTAGTGCTGCCCGATGGCGGCGAGCACCGTCGGCGGATAGAACTGCGCCCGCATAATCACCAAACCGAACGCCTCGCGGCGGATCGTCGCTTCCAGTTCGGTCGTGTCCAGCAGGCCGTTGTTATACAGGTTGAGCAACTGCGTGGGATTGGTCACGACCGGTTTGCCCGCCAGCATCGTGAAGGCCGCCTCCTCGCTGAAGACCGGTAAATCGGTGCCTCGCACGTAGGTCATAATGCGCGCACCACCTTCGTAATCGCGTGGTAGCATAAAATGGCCGACCTGCGTGTAGCCGACCGAATCGTAATAGGGGTAGTCGGCGTACACTGACTTCCCGGCGACGCCCAGGATTTGCGCGACCGGCCCCCAGAACGGACCGTCCGTCGGCAGGTGCACCATCCGCGTGGATTGCACCAGGAACAGCAGCGGGATCAGCATCGCTAGATAGCCGTTCCATTGTGGGCGCTGCTGTGCCACGTAGTCTCGTAGCTTGCCCAACGCGAATCCGCTCAAGATGATCGCCGCTGCCACCGACGTGACCCAGTACGCCTCCCCCGCGCCCCATTTGCCGGACAGCACGCCGGTGCCGAGTGAGAAGACGAACCACAGCGCATAGACAGAAAACGACCCAAAGTAAGCTTCGTAGATCACCATACCCACTGCCAGGATGATGAACACGGTGTGTACCTTGAGCCACGAACGCGTGAGCGCGATCAATTGCGGGAATATATACTCGTTCACGTTGGCGGAAATCGTGTTGAGCCACCACTGGCCGCCCGTAGCCCAGTTGATGCCCAGGAAAACCAGCCCAAAGAGCGCGCCAAATATGACCACACTCACGAGCGCTCGCTTGGGATTGCGCAGCAGCAAATAGCCGAATACCGCCGCTGCGGTGAACACCGCCAACTGCTTGGCATAACCAGCCAGGAACAGACAGGCCAGTCCCAACACCAGGTTGCGTTTCCCATGGCGTGGATCTTCTGTGCCCGCGATAAAGAAGACGCAGAGCGTCTCGAAGAACACCATCGTCAGGTGTTGGCGGCACAGCGGGCCGATGTGGTAGACGAAGTTCGAGGCCGTGTACGCCAGCCCCGATATCAGGGGGATGAAGACCCCGCCTGTGCGACGGCGCACCGTCCACCCGATGGCACACGCTGTCAACAGTGTGATAATGAACGAGAGGATGCGCCCGGAAAGCAAGGTTTGCCCAAAGAGGGGGAAGAGCGCGATGTTGAGGATGTGGAACACCGGCGGGTAATTCGACGAGTAGAAGGGGTCCACGCTGCTGTCGCGGTAGGGCCACTCGCCCCGGCTGTGCAGGACGGCGTCGTAGAGCTCGAAGCTCTCGCCCTGGTCGTAGTCGTAGGGCCAGCGGAAGAGGTCGATGGCGTAGGCGACGTAGACGCCCAGGTAGGCCAGAAACGCCAGCAGGGCCAAGGCCATCAGTATCCGGCTAACCCAGAATGTGGCGTTCCGACCAGCCTCCGCTTTCCCGCTGTGGCCGTTCTCCGACCGTGCCACACTCCGGTATCGTGGTTCGCGTTCGGCAGCAACGGGCGCGTCTCCCAGGCGCAGCAAGGGGATGCCACACAGCGCGAGGATCACGCCCCCCGCGAGCAGCGCGCCCTCGACCGGCCCAATGCCCGACCACGCTCCCGCACCTAGACGCCCGGCAATCAACAGCAGCGCATCTGCGCCCAGGCCGGCGACAATGAGAAAAAGTCCGAGTTGCTTTTTTGTAATTGGCCGGGTCAACACCATTTACGATAGCTCTTCCAGGAATTCGGGCAGGTTATGGCGGACGGCGTAAGCGGCGGCTTCGGCGCGGTTGGTCAGCTCTAGCTTTGAGAGGATGCTGCTCACGTAGTTGCGCACGGTCCCTTCGCCCAGGAAGAGCGCTTTAGCGATTTCTTTGTTCGTGCGTCCTTCGGAAACCAGACCGAGCACGCGCAGCTCCTGTTCGGTCAGATCGTTGAAGGCAGCAGCCTGCTCCTGGCGGGTGGCCTGGCGAACGCGGGCCAGCACACGCTGCGTGACCGCCGGATCGAGCAGTGCATCGCCCTCTCCTATCCGCTGGATGGCGTGGATCAGCTCGTCACCGCCACCTTGCTTGAGCACGTACCCTGCCGCGCCCGCGCTGATGGCATCGAAAAGCATCTCGTCCTCAGCATAGGATGTGAGCATCAAAACCTCGGTTTTTGGCAGGTGCATCTTGATCTCGCGGCACGCCTCAATGCCGTTCTCGCCAGGCATGCGAATATCCATCACCACCACATCCGGGCGATGCTGCACGGCTTTTTCAACGGCTTCTTTGGCTGAGGCTGCTTCGTCCACCACGACAAAGTTCGCCTGATTGCTCAGCAGCGAGCGTAAGCCCAACCGGACGACTTCGTGATCATCTACAATTAGAATCCGTAATGTCATTGTTCTCCCTTCTCAATACTAAAAACGTGATGCATGAGTTTTCACGTATCAGTTTAATACGGCACTGTCAAATGAAAAGTGACGCCCTCGTTGGGCGCACTCTCGATGCGCAGCGTGCCGTCCAACATCCGCACGCGCTCGCGGATGTTTCGCAGGCCATATCCCTTGCTCACCTGAAGCGTCTCCATCCCCACGCCATCGTCGGAAATGGTAAGATCCAGGGTGTTTTCGTCATATTGTAACACAATCTTCACCCAGCGCGCTCTGGCGTGACGGGCCGTGTTTGCCAGCGTCTCGCGCACAATCTGGAAGATGTGTCGCCGGCGTTCCATCGATAGGATCTCCACCGGCGCGCCCTCGACCTCGAGCTCGGTTTCCAGCAGCGTGTTGATGTGAAAATCATGCAGCAAGCGCTTGATGCCCGATTGCAAGTCGTCGTCCGGCATATCGCTGCGCAGATCGAAGATGTAACGGCGGATGTCCTGGATCGTCTCGTTCAGGTTGTCCATCACGCGGCCCAACTGCGCCTGCGCGCGCATCGGGTCGAGGGGGATGACGGGCTGTACACTTTCCAGGAGGAGCCCGGCGGCGTAGATGGACTGGATGATGCCATCGTGCAGGTCACGCCCGATCCGCTCGCGGTCCACGGCCAACGCTTGCAGGCGTTCCACGCCTTCGATCCACCGCTCAATTTCGAGCTGTAGCGTGTTCAACGCGCGGTTAAGACCGAAGGTCAAGCCTACGCCCACCAGGACCCACACCCACTCGGTTGCCATCACCCGAAGATCGTTGTATGCGGCGAGAAAGGCCGGGGACGGCAGGTAGAGGAGGATGTGCAGGATCCCCAATGCGCCCACCGAGATTTCCACCAGGCGCAGGTACCCGCGGATGCGGCGTCGCAGCGTTGCATCTAGCGTTTGGTGGCTTTGTCGTCGCAGTCCAATTGCCGCGAGCAACCCACCGGGAAATCCCAAAAGGTAGTGCGCGAGTGTGTTGCCCCATTCAATGACCGTCTCGCGTTGTGCAGGCCAGGCGAGCCAGGCTCCCAGGTATCCGCCAATCCACAGCACGTTCAGCGTGATGAGCCAGCGGTGCCCGCGAGCGTCCGCGGTTTCTTCGGGCAGAAAAGTCTGGATGCCCAGGGCGATGAGGAAACTATAGCCCACGCCGAGGATCACTGGCCGGATGAGCGCCGGCAGCATGGACACTGGTGGGGTGATGCCGGCAAAGAGATCGTACCAGGCGACCAATGCCTCACAAATCGCAAACAGGCCCACCCAGTACAACTGGCGCGCCAACAGAATACGCCGGCTGCGGTATTGGAGAAAGAACACCGTCAAGCTTAGCGTAAAAAAGCTCAGTCCATGCAGGAAACGGCCGATGATCAGCCCGCTGCTCATAAAGGCATCCTCACCTCACGTTAGCCAAAATACAAAGACAAAGCAACCACGGCACGAAGTATGACTCACGACTCATGAAGGCATCCTCACGGCCAATACGTTACCGCCCACTCTTCCAATAATTCCGCTGTAGCGCGGGTAAGTCGCCAGCCATCGCCGGTGCGTACCGTCGCCCATTCGGTATTCCACAAGCGGCCGATGATCATTCCACCCTCGTTATCCCACGACCTCACCATTGCCGCCACGCGCGCGCTGTTCTCTGTCTGCGAACCGGGAATAGTATGGACACTGCCCACACTTACTCGCGCCGTGGTCGCAAAACCGAGCGCCCATGTCTCATAATTACGGTCTTCTTGCGGGAACAAAAGGTTGTATGCACCTGGCAAGTCGCGGTCGTCGAGCGCCAGGTAGAAGGCAATCACAGCGTATTCTGGCTTGTGGGTGGGGTACGTTTGCGGACGATTCAAAGTGTACCAACCGTAAAGGTCAGAGGTCCAGCCGTAGGTCTGTTCCTCCCAGGTAAAGATCACGTACCAGGCCAGGCTCGGCGCCTCGCGCTCGCGGTAGCCCTCCCAGATTTCGTCTTCGAGGTCGCCATCGACGTTGACAAAACGGACGCCGGCATCGCCGGAGAAGAACCCCAGGCGACGGTAGCCGTCGCCATTCCAGGTGAAGAGGTGTAGGAGCGTCTCATTTCCAGCTGCATGGCCGAAGATGGCGATTTCCGGCTTGCCGTCGGCGTTGACGTCGCGCACTTCGACTTCGCACGTGGGGTACTGGCCCAGTCCTACGTTCGGCTTGCCTGCTTCAGGAGACCCCGGTTCCAGTGGATAGTGTGCGTCGCCATCCAGAACGAAGGCGCTCAGGCGCGGCGGCGTGGTGTTTTGATGTGCCAGCGCCAGCCATTCGGGCGCGCCATCACCATCGGTGTCCTCGTAGCGTAGACAAATCAACGTCGCTGTGTCATCTAGCGGCGCGCCCACGGCCACTACGCCTGCATCCGCCAGGCTTTCGATGGCGTACCCATCAGGGGTGGGCACAGGTGTAATGGTTGGTGTCTCCGTGGGGGGGGCAGGGGTAGGGGCCAGAGTTGCCGTCGCCGTCGGGAAGGGCGTTGCGGTCGACGTCGGTGTCGGCGACGCCTGTGGAACTGCTGTGAATGTTAGCTCCGGCGAACACGCAATGACAACAGTGAGGATCAGGCCGATCCACACCCAGTTCAAGCACCGCACAGTTTTAGGCCAAACACGATTATATCGAAGCATAGCGAGTATCTAACACAAAGGGCGCGAAGTACTCAGGACTTCGCGCCCTCTCTGTTCATCCTTGCGCGTTAACGATTACGCGATGGATAAGCATCCCCTTACATTCAGGCTTGACGGAGCCGGCGCGCTGCAAAGAAGACGGCCATCAACAAGAGCGCTGCGATCACCAAAGCGACTTCGCCCAAACCGGTGTCGGGCGTGCGCGCAGGTGTCGCCCCCGATGTACCTGACGTCCCCGAGCCAGTTGGCGTAGCTGTCGCATCCTCTGTGGGGAGAGGCGTGGGCGTACGGCGTACGACGGAGGGTGTCGGTGTTGCTTCTTCACCTTCACCTTCGCCTTCGCCGGCCGCGGCGTCATCGGTGCTCGGCGTCGCCGTAGGCCCGATGACGGGCGTGGGCGTGGCAGTCGGTTGAGGTGTTTCGGTCGGCTCTGGGGTAGCGGTAGGCTCCTCAGTTTGCACCTCTTCTACAACAGGCGGTTCTTCATCAATAGGAGGCTCAACCTCTAGCGTGGGAGCCTCCGTTGCTACTCCCAACGCTGCCTGTTGTTGCGCCTGCATACGCGGGTTGATGACCAGGGCCCACACGGCAAACGTGATCAACGCCAGCGCGAGCAGACCTCCCATAACGATGACGGCAATGAGGAAAGTCTTGTTTTGCTGTTCCCCGGTATCCTGTTCTAACTCCTCTTCCTCATCCTCAAAAAGGCTATCGCTTCCTAACGTATCAAACAGGTCATCCGCCATGCGCTTTCCTCCTTGTGTGTGTTTCGGGTCTGTGCAATTCTACTGCTGTTAGCCTATTTCTCTTATTCTATCCCTAAAATCAAACTTTGCAACAAATCAAGTCTCCTCCTCTGGCTAGCCCAATGTTGACTATTGCTGAACCGTGGTATAATGTCGATATCATCACACCACTCGACAGAGTTGTTCCTCGATAGCGCGAATAGGGCCGGGATGCAGATTTTGGCGGGTAACTTATCAAAAATCAGCGTTCATTAGCATTTATCAGTGTCCGGCATTTTGCTGTGGTTTATTCGAGAACAAGTTAGAGCCTAACCACGCAAATTCTTGCCCAACGAGCAAGAAACGGGCGTCGCAGGCCTTTTTTGGTTCCGGCCTGTCCAGGTTAGGAGAGGAGATTTGTGATGAAAGTTTTACTCGTTTACCCAGAATTCCCCGACACTTTTTGGAGCTTCAAACACGCGCTTAAGTTCATCCGCAAGAAAGCCGGTGCGCCCCCCTTGGGTCTGTTGACTGTGGCGGCTCTGCTGCCGGAGGCATGGGAGAAGCGCTTGCTCGATCTCAACGTGAGTCACCTGACCGCTCAAGACCTGGCCTGGGCCGACTACGTCTTTGTCAGCGCCATGATTGTGCAGCGCGATTCCGCGCGCTCTCTCATTGCGCGCTGTAAAGAGGCCGGTGTGAAGGTGGTGGCAGGGGGGCCGCTCTTCACTATGGAACACGAGAACTTCCCGGAGGTCGATCACTTCGTGCTCAACGAAGCCGAATTGACCCTGCCACCTTTCTTGTCCGATCTGGCTGCCGGGTGCGCGCAGCGCCTCTATACCACGACCGAATTCCCGGACATTCGCGAAACTCCGGCGCCGCTGTGGCGATTGGCGGATCTCAAGCACTACGGCACGGTCAGCATCCAGTTCTCCCGGGGCTGCCCTTTCAACTGCGATTTCTGCAATGTGACGGCGCTGTTGGGACATCGCCCGCGCACCAAGACCGCCGCGCAAATCGTCGCCGAGTTGGACGGTCTTTACGCGCTTGGCTGGCGCAAGAACGTCTTCTTCGTGGACGACAATTTCATCGGCAATAAGAAGCAGCTCAAGTCCGAGGTGCTGCCGGCACTGATCGAATGGCGCAAGGGCAAGGTTGGGATGCCGTTCAACACCGAAGTCTCCATCAATCTGGCCGATGACGATGAGCTGATGCAGCTTATGGTGCAAGCCGGGTTCGATACGGTCTTCGTCGGCATCGAGACGCCCAACGAGGATAGCCTGATCGAATGTAGCAAGACCCAAAACAAGGGCCGGGACATGGTGGAGAGCGTCAAACGGCTCCAACGCGCCGGTCTCCAGGTGCAGGGCGGGTTCATCGTCGGCTTTGATAGCGATCCGCCCTCGATCTTCCAGCAGCAGATCGATTTCATTCAGAAGAGCGGCGTCGTCACAGCGATGGTGGGCCTGTTGCAAGCGCCTCCGGGAACACGGTTATACGAGCGTATGAAACGCGAGGGACGCCTGGTGAGCGAAATGTCGGGGGACAACGTGGATGGCTCGACCAACATTATCCCCAAGATGGGACTGGAGACGCTCCGTGAGGGCTATCGCAAGGTTTTGGATCAAATCTACGCGCCTCGCGTCTACTACGAGCGCGTCCTGACATTTCTGCGTGAGTACCAACCGCCAAAGATCCGGATGCATCTGGACTTCCAACATATCCTGGCTTTGGGACGGTCGATCTACCAGTTGGGCGTCCGCGATGCGGCGCGCTGGCACTATTGGCGGGTTTTCTTTTGGACGCTGTTCCGGCGTCCCCAGTTGTTTCCGTTGGCGATCACGTTGTCCATCTATGGCTTCCATTTCCGCCAGGTAATCCAGTTGCATGTGGGCTAATACTTACAGGTCTTCGTCAGCGTAAAGTTGCCGGATTTCCTGGTACAGTGCGTGGACGTGCTCGATGCGGCCCTGTTTGACGTACAGCCGCGCCAGGTCGAGGTAGGCGGAGGTGAGTTTCTCCTGGGCGATGGCCGGTTGCAAGGAACCGATGGAACTGACATCCCTGATCCAGAAGCGCAGTGCCTCTTTGTAGCAGGCGATCGCGTCTTGTAGATTCTCCGCCGGATCGCCATCTTTGAGTTGCATATAGATGTTGCCCAATTCGATCTGGGTCTGGGCGTAGTCGAAGGGCGCGTTTTCCAGCGTGTAGACGGTGAGGACGGCTTTGTAGCACGCAATCGCACGGCGCAGGTTCACCGAACGCTTTTCGGTCTGCCAGCCGCTTGGCAGCGCCGCGTAACTTTTCCCTAGTTTGAATTGTAGTTCGGCGTAACCGGAAGATGTTCGCCCTGCACCTTGCCCTGCATCACGGGCCGCGATGTAGACCTTGAGCGCCTTCTGGTAA
Source organism: Anaerolineae bacterium (assembly GCA_049975385.1). Taxonomy (GTDB): domain Bacteria; phylum Chloroflexota; class Anaerolineae; order B4-G1; family SLSP01; genus DSWT01. The sequence goes on from JBNGDO010000137.1 coordinate 11,864, forward strand.
CAGGCAATGGCTTTTTGCAGATTCTCACGACGATCTCCTTCGGTCAAGGCGATGTAGCTGTTGCCGAGGTTGTTTTGCACCATCGCGTAGGAGAGCGGGGCTGATTCGACAGTCCAAAAACGGGCGGCTTCGGTATAGCAGGTGATGGAACGTCGCAGGTCGGCATCATCTCCAGTAGCCGACAGGCGGGCGTATGCGTTGCCCAGGTTGTTTTGTACCATCGCGTAATCTGCCGGTGCGGTTTTGGGGGTGTAGATTTCGAGCGCCTCCTGGTAAGCGGCGATGGCCTTGTGTGTTTTTGGGACATCGTCGCCTTCCGGCAGTTGGATGTAGGAGACGCCGAGGCTGTTGTACATCGCAGCCTGAGTATTGCGGTCACTCAAGTGGGCGCAGGCGGCGATAGCCTGTTCCAGCCAGAGGATATTCTGCGCCCAGCGTTTGCGTTGCGTGTGGTAGATGTCCATCAGCGCGGCGAAATCGCGCACGAACGCCCATTTCCCTGTCGCCAGCGCGCCCTCCCAGGCGGCCTGGATATTGGGATAAAGCCTGTCCAGCGCTTCCAAGGCCTCGTTGTACTCCGGCCCTTGCAGACGCAGAATCTGTTCGTAGGCCAGGGCCAGGTAGTAGCCCGCCATACGTTGAGTGAGAACTTCGAAGTGCTCCCAATGCTCGCGGGTGCGCCACATGGCGAGCAGGTATTGCCGGACGGCTTTGTGGAAGACGTAGCTGCTCGAGGTTTGCGGGCGGGCCAGTTCGGCGGCGACCAACTGCGAGAAGGCTGCCATGGCCTCGGCTTCGTTCTTGCCGGTGAGGAGGACAAACAAGCGCATGTCGAACTGCGCCGGTAGCGCGCAGATGCGTGCGGCTTCGGCGACTTCCGGCGGCAAAGCCTTGAGTGTCATGTCCACCCACACGCGGATGGTCTCCTCGCCATATCCGCTCGCGCCGAACCACCCTAATCCATGCCCGATTAAGCTCATA
>JBNGDO010000137.1:12944-14190 GCA_049975385.1 Anaerolineae bacterium
TTAATTATACGATATGCGCGCTCACGCCGCAATAGGAGATTTGGGCTATTGGCGGATTTTGGATTGGAGGATTGGAGATTTGCTGATTGGAGATTTGTGGATTGGAAATTGAAAATTGGTTATAAGGTTGTAACCGTTCAGGGGCGTGTATTTTTCACCGCAGAGGGCGCAGAGACCGCCGAGACAGGCAATTTTTCAATGCTGTCGATTCACCCATTCGCTCATTCGCTCATTCGCTCATTCGTTGCCTTGTCCCTCACCATTGCCTCGAAACGCGGATTGCCGCGGAGGGGTTCCAGGTCGGGGTCGCGGGCGGCCCAGTCGCGGAGGGTGGCATCCCAGGCGATGGCCTTTTCCAGGTGATCGAGCGCCACGTCGACGTTCCCGGCGATGGCTTCCAGGCAGGTGAGATTGTAGTCGTCGTCTTCGGGGACTAGCTCGCGGGCGCGGGCCAGGTGTTCGGCGGCTTCTGCGTTGCGGCCCAGCTTGCGGAGGACGGAAGACAGAGAGGCATGACGCATTCCTGTGTCTGGGTCCAACTCCACTGCACGTTGATGCTCGTGAAGGGCATCTTCTAGTTGCCCTTGAAGTTCATACAATGATCCCAGCATTGTGCGATCGCTTGCACTATCCGGGTTGAGTGATAGCGTGCGTTGATAAGCTGCTGTAGCATCTTGGATTTGTCCTTGTCGGCGATAAGCATCAGCGATGCGACTCCACGACAGCGCACGATTTTCGTCGCTTTCGTGACGCTCTATTGCTTCTCGATAAAGCTTGATTGCCTCGTCGTAGTCCCCAAAACGAGCGTGAATACGTCCTAAATTGTGATAGGACCAGGCATAATCCGGTGCTAACTCGATGACTTTGAGATAAGCCTCTTTTGCGGTCTCCCATTCGTTTTGTCCGTGTGCGATTGAAGCTACGCTGTACCAAGCGTTGGCATTATCCGGTTCCAGAGCTAACGCCTGACGATAGGTATCCATTGCAGCATCGTAATTTTCCGCTGCACGGTAAGCATCCCCGAAATTTCGCAGGTATCTGGCCTTTTCCCATAATGGTAAATTTGGGATGTGCAGGGCTTTCTCGTAGCAGTCGATGGCGCGTTGCAGGTTTGCGGCCCGCTCATCCTGAGCGTCGCGGTCTCCGGTGGGCAAGTCACTGTAGGCGATGCCGAGGTTGTTCTGGGTGGTGGCATATTGGAGGGGTGCGGCGTCGGGGGTGCGGAAACGCAGGGCTTGTTGGTAGC
>JBNGDO010000138.1:0-14069 GCA_049975385.1 Anaerolineae bacterium
ATCGGCCAGGTGTTAGGAATTAGTGTAAATCGGGCGAATGCTCAGGCCGGTCTTTGACTACGCCCGCCTGGGTCTGTGTGGCGCGGTCAGAGACCGGCCACAGCCAGAGAATGGAATTGCTTCAGACTGCCAGCGCGTACGGCCTTACCTCTTGTTCCAACCGCTGAGCCAGCGCATCCGCTGCCACGTCCAGATCATAATCCATTTGCAATCCCAGCCAAAACTGCGGCGACATTCCAAAGTAACGCCCTAACCGCAGTGCCGTATCCGCCGTGATGCTGCGTTTCCCTAATACGATCTCGTTGATGCGTCGCGGCGGGACGCCCATCGCTAACGCCACCCGATTCTGGCTGAGGTTCATCGGTTTGAGAAACTCTTCCAACAACACTTCGCCGGGATGAATTGGCCTTAACTTTTCTCCCATCTTGCTACTCCTCAATGATAATCCACGATTTCCACTTCGTAAACGTCCCCTTCTCGCCACTCGAAACAGATGCGCCACTGTGCATTGATACGGATGCTGTATTGACCGGCGCGATCCCCCGTTAACTTCTCCAAGTGATTTGCGGGCGGCACGCGCAAATCCTGCAAGGTTACTGAACGATTGAGCATTCGCAACTTCCGCAAGGCGACTTGTTGAATATCCGGCGGTAGTTTACTGGACCGTTCTCGATAGAATATCTTTTCGGTCTCTTTAGACCTGAACGATCTTATCATAGGATTATTATATAACGAGACGCGTTAAACGACAAGTGTTATATGCTGAGTTTAACTAATATGCACTGTTGCAATCCCAAACGCTGGAATCTTCACGGCGACAGCATTCTCCTCAACCCGCGCAGTATTGACCGCCAATGCCCTCTCCATCATATCCACTTCGATGGCCCCCGCGCCTTCCGGCAGCAGTTCGGGTGCGAAGGTGATCTGCGCCGTGGTTGCGACGCCGTCCACCTCGACGAGGCGCAGGATCAGGCCGTCGCCGTCCTCGGCTTGCTTCAGCGCCGCCAGCCGCACGTTCGCCGGTTCCACGGCGACCAGGCTCAGCGCCGGCGGCAAATCGCCATCCTGGAAGCCGCAACTGGCGATGACCGGTGGGAGGTTGAGCATCTCGCCCGCCTGCGTGCTCTCGCCCACCGTCCAGCCCGCGCCGTGCGGGACGAGAGCGTACTCGATGATGTGCTCGCCCAGGTCGGGTAGCGGGTCGGGATCGATGCTGGCGCGCAGCAGCGTGAGAGACAGCGTGTCGCCATCGAAGCTGTGGCCGTACTTGGAGGTGTTGGCCAGCGTCACGCCCTGCCCGTCGGCCTCGGCGACGCCGGCCCAGCGTTGGGCGACGACTTCCTCGCCCTGGTTCAAGTCGCGGACGAGGCTGCCGAAGGGGATTTCGTAGCGCGGCTGTGCGGCGGTCACGTTTAGCGGGAAGCGGACGCGCAGGTGCGGGATGCCGCTCTCTTTGTCGCCGATTTCGCGCCAGTCCACCCGCAGGCGGAACTCGACGCGCGGGATGCCTTGCCGCACGGTGATGTCCAGTTCGAGCGTGGTTCCTGTAGTACCGATGCGGCGCGTCCAGCGGAAGGTGTTGACGTAAGGGCCGGTCTGCACGCGCTTGAGCGTGCCGCCGTCCAACAAGTCGGTCTGCTCGAGGAAGTCGCCGATGACCCAGGCCGTCATCCCGTTGTTGGCTTCGAGGCAGTACTGGAAGACGCCTGCCGCTTCGCCTGCGGGGATCCACTCGCGGCCCGTGCGCTTGTCCAGCAGGCTGACCAGGCTGCCCGATGCAGGGTCGAGCGTGACCTTGAGGAATTCGTTTTCGAGGCTGACATCCGCCGGTCTGTCCGCGCGCGAGGAGCCGCCCTGGCCCGCCCACGGATCGCCGTAATCGGTGTGGAGCAGGCCGAATTCCGCCGCCCGGTCGGAGATGCAGACCGCGCGATAACCGAGTGCGGGCAATTCCACGGGGAAGGCGACGGTGAGATAGTCGTGCGCCCAGTAGTGGCCCTTGTCCAGCACTTGCACGCGCTGCGGTTCTAGTCCATGTCCCGTGACGATGAGGTGCTGCGGATCGAGCTTCGTGTCCCATAGCTTGACCTCGACGACCTCCGTGCGCGGGTGGGGCAGCGGATTGAAGATGAGGAAGGCGCGGTCGCTGAGGTGCGCCGCCCCGAAACCGGACATACCGCCGGTCCCGCTGGCGTTGCCCACACCGGCACCCGCTCTGCCGGATTCCATTTCGTCTTTATGAGGACGTGCAGTATCCGTGGTAAACTCGCGGCGCAGGGCGTTCGTGTCCACGTGGGACGCCAGGGCACGCAACGCGTTGGTCGTCGCCATCGCGGCGGCGGCCTGCGTCTCCTGCGCGTGACCGAGCGTGTAGTGGCGCGTGTCGCGCACGCCGGAGCCAGGGAGGATGTCGTGGAACTGGTCGAAGAGGAGGTTGCGCCAGGCAGCTTCGAGGTTCGCCTGGGGGTAGGGGACGTCCGCCAGCCGCACGCCGATGACGGCGGCAGCCTCCGCGGTGTAGAGCAGGTTTTCGCCGCGCCGGTTGGCCCACTTCTGCCGCGCCTGCGAGGTGTAGCAGCCGGTGAAGACGCGGTTGCGCTCACCGCTGATTTCGGGGACGCGCGCCGCGCCCGCTTCCAGCGCCGCTTCCGCCATCCTGAAGAAGTTGTGCAGCGTGGAGAATGTAAATTTGGGGAAGACGGGCCAGGTGTCCATCTCGATGATCCGCCGCAGGTCGGCGCGGGTGGGGCCGCCGCCGTGATCGCCGACGCCGTAGAGCATCGGCATCTGCTTGAGGCCGGTCGCCTGCGCGAATTCCACCACCGGGCCGGCCACAACGGGCGTGACGACGAGGTTGGGGGCCAGGGGCATGTACCATTGGATGTCGTTGAACGCCAGCAGCCGTGATCCATCTGGGCCGCTCCACCAATAGAGGTGCGGGCCGTGACTGCCGCGACAATGATAGTAGTATTTCACGCCGCCGCGCGCGAGGATCGTGGGCAGCGTGGCGGGATGGCCGAACGTGTCCGGCTCGAAGTCCACCTGCACATCCTCCGGCGCGAGGCCGAACTTCTCCTGCACGTAGCGGCGCGTGTAGAGCAGATGGCGGCTGAGGCTCTCGCCGCTCGCCATATTCTTGTCGCCCTCCACCCACTGGCTGGCGGTGATTTCCCACCGGCCCTCGCGCACGCGCTGCTGGATGTGCGCGAACAGCGCCGGGTTGTACCGCTCGGCGATGGCGTAGGTGGAGGCCTGATCCTGGGTGAAGATGAAGCCGGGGAATTCACGCAGCAGCGCCAGCATCGTCTCGAACGTGTCGTTGACCACGGCGACGGTCTCGGGCCAGCCCCACATCCAGTTCATGTCGATGTGGGCGTGGCTGATGCAGAGCAGCGTGTAACTTTTGGCGATGTCGCCGATAGGTGCCAGGACGGCTTCGGCCTGGGCGATGACGGTGTCCAGGTCGCGGTTCGCGTTCACGCCCGCCTGGACAATGCGCCCGGCTTCGATGATGAGCGGCTGCCACGCCGTCGCCCAGTCGGGATAGGCGGCGCAGAGCCGGTCGGCGAAGGCCAGTTGTGCCTGGATGCGCTCCAGTTGTCGCGCGCGCCGGTCGAGATGTTGTTGTAGCGTTTGCTTGATGCCGGTAAACTGTGCGGGGTATGCGGTCATTTGGGTCTCCTTGACTCCTACTTTTCATCCCCCATCTCTTGCTTGAACCTTGCCAGACACTCAGGACAGATGCCGTGGGTGAATTCGGCGTCGGAGTGTTTTTCGATGTAGGTTTCGATGCTGGTCCATTGGCCGTCGTCGTCCTGGATTTTTTTGCCGCACCACGCGCAGATCGGCACGAGGCCGCTGAGGGTCTTGATGGTTTTGAGCGCGCGTTGGAGCTGGCGGTTGCGCTTTTCCAGTTCGGCGTTGACGCGGTTCAATTCCTGGTTGAGACGGCGCAGTTCGGCGGATTCGCGGGAACGCGCGAGGGTGATGACGATAGCGCGTTGTAATTCGCTGGCCTCCGGTGGTTTGACCAGATAGGCGACCACGCCGGCATCACGGGCCTGCTCGACCAAATCTGGCGTATCCATTGCGGTGAGTAGAATGACCGGCGTCGGTTGCACATCCTGGATTTTGCGCGCGGCGGTGATGCCGTCCATCCCTGGCATGGAGACGTCCATGACGATGATATCCGGCTTTACGCGTTGTGCCATAGTGATGGCCTGCGCCCCGTTTTCCGCTTCACCTGCGATAGTGTGGTCAAGCACATCGAGAATTGAGCGCAGGGTCGCGCGCAGTTCATCGTTGTCATCGACGATTAGAACACGGACTGGTGTCGTTATGGTCATACTGAATCCTTTTCTCTGGAAATTGCACTTGATGGAGATAATTATAGCCAGTCTTGGAATAAGTGAAATACTGAAATGATATGCGTTTAGCGAGGTGCGATTGGATCAATAGTTGTTTTTATGATGTTTATATGCTAAAATGAGGCTGTCGAAGGACGACAGGCCGGCAGCGCCGCGATTCGCGCTAGAGCGCGCAGGATGGTAAAATAGCGGAAATTTGTGGGGAAGGATGGTGGCCATGACGTTACAAGAAGAATTCTTACTGGCAGGCGATGTGGGCGGTACGAAGACTAACGTGGCGATTTATTCGCGTGAAGCCGGATTGCACGCGCCACTGTTGATGGAGACTTTCCCGAGCGCAGCCTACAAGGGGTTGGCCGACCTGGTGAAGGAGTTTCTGAGCCGTACTGAGATACCGGTCAAGCGCGCGTGCTTTGGCGTCGCCGGGCCGGTGGTCAACGGGCAGGCGCGCATCACGAATCTGCCCTGGGTGCTGGATGAGGCGCAGTTGGCCGTCGATCTGGGCTTTTCATCGTTCACGCTGTTGAACGATCTGGTGGCGATTGCGAGCGGTGTGCCGTTTCTGAAGCCGGATGATCTGTACACGATTCATCAGGCCCAGCCCCAGCCCGGCGGCGCGTTGGCCGTCGTCGCGCCGGGGACTGGACTGGGGGAGGGGTATCTCACATGGGACGAGACACACTATCGTGCCCATGCCTCCGAGGGGGGGCACTGCGACTTCGCGCCCACAAACGCGCTGGAAGTGGAGCTTTTGCAGTACCTCCAGGCGCAGTTGGGGCGCGTGAGCTACGAGCGCGTCTGCTCCGGGTTGGGCATTCCCAACATCTACGCCTTCCTTCGCGATAACGGGTACGCGGAAGAACCGGCGTGGCTGGCGGAACAGTTGGCGACTGCGCCCGATCCCAATCCGGTGATTGCACAGGCGGCGTTGGAAGGCGAGCAGCCTTGCGAGCTGTGCCGGAAGACGTTGGAGATTTTCATCTCCATCCTGGGGGCCGAAACGGGCAACATGGCGCTGCGCGTGCTGGCGACCGGCGGGGTCTACCTGGGCGGCGGGATTCCCGTGCACCTGCGCGAGGCGCTCGACAGCAATACCTTCCGTGCGGCGTTCCGCAACAAGGGACGGCTCTCGCATCTTCTGGCGCAGATTCCCGTATACGTGATTCTGCATCCCAAAATCGCATTATTAGGCGCGGCAGCGCACGGTTTTGGACTTTGATTGACCTGTAGATTGGTAAGGTTCTGTTTACTGTTGGAAAGGGGAGTGTGACTATGGTTCCAATCAAATCTTCGGAGATTACGCCGGAACATCTGTATCTGTCACGGCGGAAGTTTTTGCAAGCGGCGGGATTGTTGGCAGCAAATGCCGCGTTGCTCGCCGCGTGCGGGCGTCAACCAGTGCCACCACCGATCTCCGCGACGACGCCCAATGCTATTTCCCCGCCCGGCAACGAGACGGACGAGTTGGGCAATCCGCTGACGCCGTTCGAGACTGTACTAAATTATGCTAATTATTACGAGTTTACGCTAAACCCGACTGCTGTTGCGCGTTTGTCACAGGGCTTTTCGACCTCGCCGTGGCAGGTCGCCGTCGGCGGTCTGGTCAACCAGCCCAAGACGTTCGACATCGACGACCTGCGTAAATTCGAGCAGGAAGAGCGTATCTATCGTATGCGCTGTGTGGAAGCCTGGGCGATGGTCATCCCCTGGTTTGGCTTTCCACTTTCGAAGCTGCTGGAAGAGGTCGAGCCACTGTCCACGGCTAAATACGTGCGCTTCGAGACGCTTTACGATCCCGACCAGATGCCGGGTCAGAACAATCAGAGCTTTCCGTGGCCTTACGTCGAGGGTTTGCGTCTCGATGAAGCGATGCACGATCTCACGCTCCTGGTGACGGGATTGTACGGCAGCAATCTACAGCCGCAAAACGGCGCGCCGGTACGGCTGGTCGTCCCCTGGAAGTACGGCTTCAAGTCGATCAAATCGATTGTGAAGATCGATCTGGTGGAGGAGATGCCGCAATCGTTGTGGATGGCGACCAACCCGCGCGAGTACGGTTTTTGGGCGAACGTGAATCCCGAGGTGCCCCACCCACGCTGGTCACAGGCCACGGAGCGCCGGATTGGCGAGGGGGGTCGCCGTGAGACGCTTTTCCTCAACGGTTACGCCGATGAGGTCGCCGACCTGTATCCCAACCTGGATTCGCGGGAGTGGTACTATTGAGGCAGAAACGTAAGGCCGATAAGCTCGCTGATGGGCTCTACATCATTGTCCTCGTGGTGGCGTTGTGGCCGCTCGTGCGTATCCTGTGGGATCTGGCCTGGGGACGATTTCTCGTGGACCGGGTGCAGGAGATCATCACGCGTTCGGGACGCACTGCGCTGAATCTACTGGTGCTTTCCCTGGCATGTACGCCGCTGTATGCTCTTACCGGTTTCGCTCCGTTGCAACGCGCGCGCCGGACGTTGGGGCTGTACGCTTTCCTGTACGTCGTGGTGCACTTTCTTGCCTTTGCCGGGTGGGATTACGGCTTCGATCTGCGGCTGCTCTGGGAGGCGGTGTTCTATCAACGCTACGTGATCGTGGGCTTCATTGCCGGGCTGATTCTGCTCGTGCTGGCGATTACGTCCACGCGGAATTGGCGGCATCGGTTAGGTAAGTGGTGGAAACGCCTGCAACGCCTTGTCTACCTGGCCAATGTGCTGGCGGTCCTGCATTTTGCGTGGTTGCTCAAGGAACCGAGCGAAGCGCTGCCGTATGCGGTTGTTGTGGCGGTGTTGTTGGTGTTGCGGATTCCTTTTGTGGCGCGAGCACTCAAGAGCGTGCGAAGGCGCTTCGTCAAGAAAAGCACGTCGTAGCTCCCCGACTGAGTGGACGATACACCTGAGCGTGTTATAATCCGGGATGAATCCTGGGTTGAGTTTGCGATGAGGTGTGAACTACACGATGAAACTGGTCATTCAAATCCCATGTTATAACGAAGAAAGCACGTTACCAGACACGCTTCGCGATCTCCCGCGTGAGATCGATGGGGTTGACGAAATCGAAGTCTTGATCGTCGATGACGGCAGTACAGACGAGACCGCGGATGTCGCGCAGGCGCATGGCGTCGATCATGTCGTGCGGCTGGGGCGGAACCGTGGGTTGGCGAACGCGTTTGTGCGCGGGCTTGAAGCGTCGGTCGCGGCGGGGGCGGACATCATCGTCAATACGGATGCGGATAACCAATACCGCGGCGAGGACATAAAACGCCTGGTGCAGCCGATCCTGGATGGGCAGGCGGATATGGTCGTGGGGGACCGTGGCGTGACCAGTTTGCCGGAGTTTTCCCCGCTCAAACGCCGGTTGCAGCAGTTGGGTAGTTGGGTGGTGCAGACGGTGTCTGGTGTCTCTACGCCGGATGCGACGAGCGGCTTCCGTGCCCTGACACGCGAGGCGGCCCTGCGGACGCTTATCCTCAGCCAATATTCCTATACCCTCGAATCCCTGATCCAGGCCGGCGCGCGCCGGATGGCGGTGGTCTATGTGCCGATTCACGTCAATCCGCAGACGCGTAAATCCCGGCTGATGCGCAATATGCCTCACTACATTGTGAATTCTACGGCGACGATTTTGCGTGCCTATACGATGTACCGTCCGCTGCGTGTGTTCTTCTTTTTAGGTGGATTGATGCTCGCGGCAGGTATGGCGTTAGGCATACGCTTCCTCTACTATTACCTGAACGGTATGGGCTCGGGCAAGGTGCAGTCGTTGATTTTGACGGCGATCTTGTTAATCGTGGGGTTTCAGACGTGCTTGATCGGGTTGGTGGCGGATCTGATTGCGTTCAACCGGAAGATATTGGAGGAGACGTTGTACCGGGTTAGGAAGGCGGAGTCGGAAGAAGAGAGTTAAGGTGCAATACAGAGAAGTAGTATCCAAGCCTAACTCTAGGGAAGTGCAGTCTTCGTCAGTCAGAAAGATTGCCCTGGAAGTTGGTGGCACAACGTTGCTTTACTTGATTTTGACACTTGTTGCTACCTATCCTGCGATGACTAAGTTTGATTCTCACTTTATTGGTGATGGCGACACATTAGTGAATGCTTGGAATTTGTGGTGGGTGCAATTGAGTATCAAAAATCAAACTTCGCCATTCCATACCACACTGCTTTACTATCCTGATGGTGTGTCTTTAGCCTATCATACACTTAATTTGTTCAATGGATGTTTGGCGTTCCTTTTTCAAACCGTTTTGGGAATGAGCTTGCCAGCCACATTCAATGCAATCTCCCTGTTGACTTTTGTAGGTTCCGGCGTCAGCATGTTCATCTTGGTTCGTTCGATGACCAAGAGTGCGTCTGCCGGATTGGTCTCAAGTTTGATTTTTACCTTTGCACCTTATCGAATGGGTAGGGTGTTCTTCGGAAATTTGGACCTGTACAGCACCCAGTTTATTCCTTGGGTGGTTTTCTTTTTAACGAAGCTGCAAAAAACGTGCCGCTGGCGACATGTGATTGGGACAGCTATTGCCCTATCGCTTACAGGTTGGTGTAGTCTTGAGTTGGGCTTTGGTACAGGGATTTTGGTATCCTTGCTATTCTTGTTTGAGGCTGTGTCGGGAACTGCTAAACAATTGATAACGCGCCTCAAGTATTGGCTCGTGTTGGTTTTGCTAACTGGCCTCTTTATGTCGCCGTTTATTTTATCGATGTTCAACAACTACCGGAGTTTTCAAGATCAAACTGACCAGTTTAACGCGTCGGTTTCAAACAGTGCTGATCTCATGGGCTTTTTTGTACCGGACAGGTCAACGAGACCCTTTATTATGCGTTTAGGACCGGAATTCATTTCCCGCGGGATTCACTCAGTCTACTCAAAGTTTTATGGGAATCCTTGTGAGAAGACTGTGTTTCTGGGATACAGTGTGCTGGCGATGGTCTTTGTCTCGCTTTGTATTAGCCGCTCACGTGTTGTGCGACGCTGGCTGTTTGTAGCTGGTGTCTTTTTTATACTATGTTTGGGTCCAGTCTTGCATATTGCCGGGCAGCCTGCGGTGTCGCCTATGCCATACGAACTCTTTCTTCATATCCCACTTCTCAAGTTTGGAAGGTCGCCAAGTCGCTTTGCCATCTTTTTGATGCTGGCTTTGGCAATCGTAGTAGGTTATGGTTGTGCTGCTTTGGTGAGTCGTTGGAGGCGATCTAGATGGATAATGGTCCTGGTTGGCGTGCTTATCTTTATCGAGTTTTTGATCGTTCCCATGCGTCTCGATAGACGTGCTGTAGCAATGTCTGATTACTATACTCAATTAGCTGACAGCGATGAAGAATTCCCTATCCTGGACGTTCCAGTTGACTTGTATGGAGCACAAGGACCGGCTGCACATTATATGCTTTATCAAACGCTACACCACCAACCTATTGTAGGTGGGTATATTTCCAGAACTCCCACAAGTGCGCTCTCTATCTTTGAGTATCCTTTTATTTATCAACTGAGGGCACGGTTATACAATGATCATGAACCTTATGCTTTTTCGCCCGAATTGATCGCTACTGCGGAAAGTGATTTAGAGGCATTAGGCATCCATTATGTTATCCTTCACAAAGATGTGCTTTCTGAGCAAGAAGTTGTTCTGCTCTACGATGTAATTTACGAGGCGTTGGCAGATCCGATACATGAAGATCACTACATTGTGGTTTGGGAACGAGATTTATGAGGGGGAAGATGATTATGTTTGACTGCAAAACTGGATGGCTTGCGAAGGCGCTGAACATATATCCCGTCTTTTTAGGCGTATTCTGTCTATTTGGGTTGGGAATGATAATGATGCGGGCGTCCATGATGCAATCGGCCTCAGCTCGTTCTGAGAAGATTGACACCACTGCCATTTCTCAGAAAGTGGCATTGTCTGGTGGTTATCACATTTTGGCATATCCAGGGGAAATTGTTACATTTACTCACGTCATAACGAATGAGGGTTCACTGCCTGATAGTTTTGGCGTTGAGGCGACTTCAGAACGTAACTGGCCTGTACTTCTATCACAACCGGGAATAACAGGTACAATTTGGCTTCCATTACCTTTGGATGTTGGTGAGGCGATGACATTTAATGTGCAAATTAGCGTACCTACCGAGATGCTGAGTGGCACGATAAATATTATTGCTGGCATCACAGATACGATCTTTGTCACTGCTACTTCGTCTGTAAGCCCGACAGTATATGGCGTCGTGACGGATACATTGGTCGTAAAGGCTCATTTATCTACATCGGTGTTTTTACCTTTGATTAGCTGTTACCGACCACCAGGTGTGAAATTGGGGGCAGATTTTGCCGCACCATTCCCTAGCTCGGAACTCCTTGAATATGACGTTCCCTTGGCTCAAGCTATGGGAGTGGGTTGGGTACGTGTGTATTTACCATGGGAGGATATTGAACCAGCACCAGGTGAATACCATTGGGAAGCTTATGATGCAACTATAGGCCGTATCGTGGAACTGGGACTCTACCCTCTCGCGCTTGTGTATGGTCCGCCTGCTTGGGCTGCAGCAGAGAATTGTGGCCCGATTTCAGATACGGCGGCTTTTCAGGTTTTTCTGGATACTCTACTTGCTCGCTATGGGGTATATATTGATGCGTGGGAGTTTGTCAATGAGCCAGATGGAATGTATCCTCACCCTTGGGGGGCTACGGCTGGATGCTGGGGCTTGTACCCTGACTTGTACGCTGATCAGTTACGGATTTTTTACGAGCGGATAAAAGAAGCCGGTGCTAGTGATTTGGTTGTCTTTGGCGGCCTCGCCTATGATAATTGGAGCAGCGGAAACGTAGCGCGTGATTTTTTCACTCAGACTTTGCAACATGGCGCCGGTCAATATTTCGACGTGGCCAATCTGCATTACTATCCGATCAATTTTGTAGAATTCCCGACCATGGCTCATAAAATTGAAGAAATTCGTGGGATCATGGAACGCAATGGGGTATACGGGAAACGTATTTGGATTACAGAGACAGGGATGTGGGTGAACGACGTGGGTAATCCAGCTTTTGAGGGAAGTATAGAGAAACAGCGCAATTTCATTGCGAAAGAGTTCGCGCGCGGTTTTGGGGCTGGGGCAGATAATATATTCTGGTTCGATGTCGTAGAGCGTCCCCTACCGGATGATGTAGTTCATAGATGGTTGATTAGTATGGAACATCAACCTGTTAATGGTTATACAACTTATCAAACCTTTGCGGAACAAGTAGTGGGATTGTACGCTAAAGGCGTATATTCGGGTGTACCAGCAGGAGTTGAAGCGTATGCATTTAACAAAGGAGAGCGTTCTGTTTATGTTTTATGGTCGAATACGGTGACGCAGACTGTGAGTCTTCCGGCACTCAATGCTGCTGTATTGATCAATCGCGATGGTGACATCGTGGATGAACTATCTGTCGAATCGGGGATAGCGACGTTTGATGTGGGGATTGTTCCCGTGTTCGTTGAAATTCACTAGGCCATGCGACTAAACATCGCTGGGGCTATGGGATTTAAAATCCCTATGGGTATCTATGGAAATTCGCCTGCTCTTTATCTTGGCTAGTCTTTGTCTTTTGCCCGGCTGGGCTTTGTTAGCCTTGAGTGGTATTTGGCGGTATTGGGCCGGATTACAACGTTGGATTGTGGCTGTTAGCTTGAGCATTGCCTTTTACCCTATCTTTTTCTACGGGTTACGCTTTGCCTTCCCCTGGTTAACAATTGGGCCTTATAAGCTTACTGCATTATTCATCATCTTTACCATTATCATCGTCTGGAAGCTACATAACGATTGGAAGCAGCACTTTGTTCTGGATAGGCTTGAGGTTGCTGCGCTCATTATCTTCGGACTAACGCTATTCACCCGTTTCTGGGTTATCCGCGATCATCCATATCCGGCCTGGTCTGATTCACTACACCACACATTGCTTACGCAACTCACAGCAATGAATGGCCAGTTGCCCTTCGATCTGGAACCGTATTTCCCGATTCCATTGGGACAGTATCACCTGGGATTATACGCGCTCACTGCACCGGTCCAGTGGTTGGCACAAGTCCCGGCACATACTGCATTGTTATGGACAGCTCAGATGCTAAATGGGCTATGTGGTCTAGGGGTGTATTTTGTACTTGACCGTAAGGTGAATCGTTGGGCCGGCATCATAGGAGCCTTGACCGTTGGCTTGCTGTCACACCAGCCTGCTTTTTACGTAAATTGGGGGCGCTTTACGCAGATATCCAGTCAGACGATTCTATTGGTGGCATGGTGGATGACCTGGGATGTGATTGCAATGTGGCGGCAAACGCCGCGACGTGATGTGCTCACGCTCGGCTGGCACGTCTTATTTGTGTCCCTGCTCAACGCTGCTGTGTTTCTGTTTCATTTCTCTGTCGCTGTGTTTTATATTCCCTTACTCGGTCTTGTCGTTATCACTGAATTCTGGAACGCGGCGAAACATAAGCGTATCGTATGGGTTGGTCTGGGAATAGTGCTTATTGCGGTTGTTGCTTTAGTGTGGATTACTCCGGCCTTGTGGCCCGCCCTGCAGATTTACATCGATAACCGGACCCGCGATGTCACGCAATTGGTAAGCCCGGAAGTGATTGAGCTATCTAATAAAGCTTATTACACGTTTAGCTGGTCGGCTTTCCCTTACCTGGCTGCGCGTCCCTGGTTGCTGTTGCTATCGATATTTTGTCTTCTCATCTGCTTTGTGCGGCGCAATAAGCTAATCTTCGTGATCGCATTGTGGGTGGCTTTGTTGTTACTTATCGGAAACCTACATGTGTTGGGCATTCGCTTGCTGAATTTTACCAATCTCGGGGCGGTCTTGGTGATGTTATATCTGCCGATAGGATTGATCGTCGGAACCGGTTTGTACGAATTGGGGAATTGGTGGCGAGCCGGTTCGACAAGATTGAGGCTTTGGCTGGTTTTGGCCGGGGTCGTAGGGCTAGGATTCATTGGTGCGTATGATCGTATAGCTGATCGTGTCTATGGAAATTTTGAACCCTACCGTTTTTTTGTGACACCGGGAGATGTTGTCGCGATGGAGTGGATCAAGACGAACACTCCTGAAGATGCTCTGTTTGCGGTCAACACCTACTTTTGGCTGCCTTATGCGCCGCACGGCACAGATGCGGGCTATTGGATTCCTTACTTCACGAATAGAAAAATCACGGTAGGAACGATGCTCAATCACCTGGGCACGTGGGAGTATCACTCGCATATTGTAGAAGTATCGCGCTCTGTTGAAAAGATTGCGCAAGATCCCGCTTCTGCCCTCAACGCGTTGCGTGCTTTTGGCGTTGATTACATCTATATTGGCAAGTTGGGTGATTTTTCTGGGACGGGCCTGGATGCATCTCGGCTCATTGCGGCAGAGGGCGCAGCGTTGGTTTATCAACAAGATAATGTTTACATCTTTCAAATCGAGCCGTAAAATAGGAATTGATCGCTGATGCAGACTAAGCCAGACCTACGTGTATGTTACTTTGGTACCTATGACAACTATACACCGCGCAATACCATCTTGCCTTTTGCCCTGCACTTGAATCAGGTAGAAGTCCTGCCGTGCCACGCTGAATTGTGGGGTGGAACCGATAATCGAATTCATCTGGCAAGTGGAGGCTGGATATCGCCGCGCTTCATTTTTCGTTGTATTCGAGCGCTATTTTCCCTGTTGTGGCAGTATGTTCATCTAGATGC
>JBNGDO010000139.1:0-14003 GCA_049975385.1 Anaerolineae bacterium
ATGACGCCGGGGAAGCGGTGGTATTTACCATCTGAGCGGCTACCTACCGCCGAGACCGCGCTGCATTGCCGTATACTGCCCGCCGCCGCCGTGCTGGCGACCAGTTGCCCGTCGCGGTAGAGGCGAATCGTCGCGCCGTCATACGTGGCGGCCAGGTGAACCCAGGCGTCAAGCGGGATGGTGACGGCCTGCTCGGCGTATTTCCACGCGCTGCCCACCTTGACCCAGATGCGTGGATAGTGATTGACTTTATCTTCGTTGAGCGACAGCACCAGGCCACAACTCCTGGCTTCTTTGTAGGAGATGATGGTTTCGCGCGCGCCGGTTTCGCCGGTGCGCTTGACCCAGGCTGAGACCGTGGCATTCGTAAACGTCCCGAAGTTGGGCAACGCGATGGTCGTCTGCTTGCCATCGAAAGCCGCCGCGCTACCGGAGTGTCCCACCACCCCATAACCGGGACAGCCCGCGCCCGAACATGTGCCGTGATATCCCTTACCAGAAATGTCATACCAGGTGAGCGCGCCACTCTGGTCGGGCATATCGTCGAGCGCCAGGTGCAAGACTTCACCGGGCAACGGCGTCTCGTTGTAGAGTGGGGAGCCGGGCAGTGTGGGCCGCCAGGCCACGTATGCGTCGCTCAACCCGGAGACTTTGGATTGAGCTAGGATGCGCACTTCTTCGGGCAACAGCGCCCGCGCGACGATGACCAACTCGTCGAGGTCGCCAGCATAAGGCTCAACGAGCGCCGCACTGCCCGCGTTGGTTCCCCCGCCGATCAGCAGGAGGTCGTCGAGGTCGGCTTGCAGGGCCGTGGTTGCGGTGAAGACGGTTTGCAAGGCGCCGTTTTGGTATAGGCTGATGGTGTTATCATCGCCAACCACGACCGCCACATGCGCCCATTCGTCGCGGCGCAGCAAGCCAGCGGCATAGTTGCGCGGTGTGGCGCTCAGGGCCGTGAACAGCAATGTGTCGTTCTGCAACCCAAAGCTAAAGCCGTTGGCGCTCTGCGTCTGGGCGGTCGCCACGAGGCGTTGGATGCCGGATAACGATCCGGGCTTGATCCAGGCCGCCACGGAGAAACCGGCCGCGCGCTCGTTGATCGCGCTGTGCGCGACCTGGAGGGCCTGCGTTCCTCCGAAGCGCGCCGCTTTGCCGTATACCCCGGTCGCGCCGGCTTCGGGACACGCGCCAAAGCACGTAGCGTGGAGCAACGCGCCGCCGTTGTCGTAAAAGAGGGTCGCCCCGGTGTTCTCTTCGAGGTGCAACAAGAGCGCCGTATCGCGTGGAGCCGGGGCTTCGCTCAGCGTGCCTTGCGCCGCCTGCGTGGACGTGATCGCCGTGGTCGGCAATTGGGCATCGCCGCCGGGCGCGGAGGTATCGACCAGGATCGTGCCGAGCACGAGGCTGGCCTGGTTGCCCATGCGGTCGGCAGCCTCCAGGCGGACGGTATAGCGGCCCGTCGGACGCGCCGCCGCGATGCGATAGGTGACCGACCAGGCGGCGCCGGACAGGGTAACGGGCTGCGGTTGCTCACCGACCAGCGCGCCGTTCGCGTCGTCCAGCAGCGCCACACGGACGCTATCCACTTGCAGGCCGCTGCCGGGCGTAGACGTCCCGGAGAGGTTGGGATCGGAGACGCTGCCGCTGAGGTCAACCGACCAGACGTTGGAAAGCGTGGGGTGCAACTGTGCAGAGATCAGGGTATCAGAAGGAACCGACAGGTTTGCCGTAGGCGGCGTCGCATCCACGTACAAGGTGGTGTTGGCCGAGGTGGCCTGGTTGCCGGCCCAGTCCGTGGCGCGGGTGGCGAAAGTATACTGCCCCTCGCCGCTCGTCTTGAAGAATGGGCACCAGGCCGTATCGCCGACCGAGTCCGTGCACGCCGGGGCCGCCAGGGCCGTCTGGCTCACGCCAGCGTATTCATCCTGTGCTTCGACGTACATCAGCACGTCGCGGTTTGCCAGGTAAGGCAGGTCGGCGTTGTAGGAGCGCAGCGCGGATGTGGGCGCGGTCGCGTCAACGAAGAAGGCGTCGCTGCGGCGCTCGTTGACTAGCTTGCTCTGATAGCGGAAGATGTCCCGCACCGCGTAGGCATTGAGGGCGTGCTCGTACAGCGAGACCTCGTCCAACCGGCCATAGAACGGATTGCCCGTCGCCAGCCCGCCGATCGAGACCTCGTCGGCAGTGGCGCACGCAGCGCCGCTCACGGCGACGCGGCCCTGTTCGTAGCCGTTCACGTAGATGCGGGCCGTACTGCCGTCGTAGGTTCCCACAATGCGGTTCCACTGGTTGGGCAGCAGTTGAACCTGGCTGCCGACTGCAATCGCCGCGCCGCACGCGCCACCCGAGTCGGGCGCGAGGGTCAGCGTGGCCGTGAGGCCGCCGGATGGGAGGGAGAGCTTATAGTTGCCGCCCTTGCTCACTAATATTTGCTCGCTATTCTTGATCGCGGCAGGCTGTACCCACGCCCCCACGCTAAAGTGCGGCAAATCGAGGCCGGTATCGGCCGCAATCGTGATCCGATCCGTCGTGTGGCCGGGCGCCATGTTGAACTCAACCGCCTGGCCGGCTTGTCCCGCCGCACCCGCCGCCGGACAATCCGTGCAAACGCCGGAGAACGAACCGGTGATATTGGCAAACTGCGTCGCCCCAACCGGCTCATCCAGGTGCAGGTGGACGAGGGGCGCTTCGCGGTAGATCGTTTGGACGCCGGTGTCAGACGGCGGGAGTGTAAAGACACGGACGTCGTCGATGTTGCCGGCCCAGTATGCGCCGCCGGTAGGATGCCGGCCCACAGCTACGGGTTGAGCCGTCAACGGGCTGGCTGTTGTGGTTGTGATCAGTTGGCCGTCCAGATAGAACTTGAGCTGATTCTGCCTTAGGGTCGTGGCGACGTGCTGCCAGGCGTTGGGCGTGACCGCCGCGCCGGTGTCGATCAGGGTGGCGCCGTTCAGCACCTTCCAGCGCAGGCCCTCGCGCACGATGGCCCAGTTGCCCGTGCTCAGCACAACCCGGGTCGTGTCGCCCAGGGTGGTGGGACGCACCCAGGCCATCAGCGCGCCGCCCTGCGACGTGTCGAGCGTCAGGGTCGTATTCAGCCAGTCGCTCGAACCGTCGAACCGCGCGGCCTGGTTCATGCGCCTGGCCACACCCGTGGTGGGGCACTCGCCGCCCGCGCTGGCGCAGAAGGCGTTGCTCTGCCGTCTCAAGTCCACCGCGTTCTCAAAGGACGGCCACGCCTGGGGCCTCGTCCAGCTTGAGATGCAGCGCCAAACCGGCGGCGCGGTACAACTCGTCGATTTCTTCGGTTGAAAGTGGATGCCGGTAGATGGAGACATCGTCCAGCGTCCCACGGAAGGGCATCGCGTTGTTGTAGAAGGCCCAATGCGTATCGTCGCCCAGGTACAGGCCGGCGTAGCGATCCTTGTCGTTCAAGGCCATAAAGCGCAGACCGGGCTTGGTGGTATCGAAGTCGTAGGTGCTATCACACGGCTCCGATCCATCCGTGCTTTTCAGACAGAGATTATGATCGGTCGACAGATAGCGATGCACGACGCCCAGCGTGCTGGAGCCATTCACGGTTTTAGAGAGGTCCACATCAATATTGTCGCCATCGCCGAGGCTGTCCCACGAGCAGCCGCTGCACACGCTGCCGTCCCACTTGAGCTTGAAGTCGGCCTTCAAGACGTCGCCGGTGGTGCCGGGACGCGCATCGTAGACGTGCAATTGGTCAATCCAGACGCTGCCGCGCTGGCCGGAAGACCCCACGCGCAGGGCGTTCGCGCCGGTCGGTTTGGCGTCATCCAGATACCAGCTTGCCGCGCGCGCGTTGTTGACGTAGAGGTTCAACTCGCTGGCGTCGTAGGTGGCGACGACGTGGTTCCAGGCGTTGGCGGTCAAGACGGTGTTGGTCGTCGTGCGCGAAACCCACTGGTTGCCGTCGCCAAAGCCCACCCGGACGCGCCCGCCCACCATCTCCAGCGAGGGATAAGCGGTGCGTGCGCCGCTTTGCTCGCCCATAATCCCCTGCGCGTAGGGCGGGCTGAACGCAAACTGGACCTGGTTGCCGTACACCGAATCGGAACGGACTTCGATGGTATGCACGCCCGCGCTGAGATAGTAGTGCAAGTTGGACGCTGTTCTGTCCCAATACTCGACATAAGAGGCGCCGTCTTCCCAGGGATCGGCGGAGGCGATTTGGACGCCGTCCACGTAAACCCTGGCCTTGCCCTGGAGGCTGCTCCGCACCGAAAAGTCATAGTAGCCCGCCGGGAAGTCAAAGTCCCCTTTATAGTAGCGGGTGTAGCCGCCGGCAGGGGTCGTGACATCCAGCATCAGGCCGCTGGCGGGGTCCATCCAACCGTCCCAGCTCGCACATCCAGTAGGGGTAGGGGTACCGACGTAATAAAAGCCGCTCTCGAAATGACACGCCGGGTTCACCGGTTCGGGCTGCGGATTGGGCTTGACCCAGGCGGCGAGCGTGAACTGGCCGTCGCTCAGGTCTAGACTTGGGTGGCTAGAGATACTGAGATAGTCTTTGCCATCAAACTGCCCACTCCACGGCCCGGTCACGCCGGGGACGCGGGATGGACACGTGATCCCACTGCATGTGCCGCTATTGCTCAGGCCGGAGTCATCGGCGAAATACGTTTGTGGGTCTGACGGCGTTGAACCTGTCATCTGCTCAAACTGGATGCGCAAGACCGGGCGCTCGTACAGCTCGCGGATTTCGGCGACGGTGAGCGGGCGGTTGTAGGTGCGCACATCGTCCAGCCAGCCCCGCCACGCGCTGCCCAGGGTGACGACGCCCGTACCGCTCAAAGCGGCCATGCCGGTGCGACTGGTAACCCGCTCGGTATTGACGTAGATGGCCTGTTCGGTGGTCTCCTTGTCGTAGCGGAAGACCAGATGATACCAGCGGTTTGCTGCCAGTGCGGTGGGGCTGAACAGGAGATTGCCGCCAAAGTCCATCGCCGGCCTGCCGTTGTGCAGCATCAGTCTTAGTCGAGGTGGACCTTCCGTGCTCAGGATGTTCCGGTCGCCGGTCAGGTCGGTGGTGTTGATCCAGACCGAGACGGCAAAACTGGAATCGGTGAGGCCCAGGCGGGCTGCATCGGGCAGGGCGACGGATTGGCTGCCGTTGAACTGGAGCGCGTAATCGAAGTAACCCGGCTCCGCGCGCGTGGGACACGTCGTCCCGCTGCACGTCCCGTTGGCCGCCGGCAGCGTGCCGGAATGATCCAGGAAGACGGTCTGCGTAGCATCCTCGTCCAGCGGCAGCCAGAGCTGCGCATAATTGGACTGCTCGCGCCAGTCGGTGATGAGCGCCTCGGCAGTCTGGGTGACGCTGATGGGGCGTGTGCCCTGGGGAGCGATGCCGAGAGTGCCGGCGATATTCGTCTCCGCGAGGGGTTGCAGCACGAAGGTCTGCGGATCCGGCGTCCGCACGGCCAGCGCGGGCGCGCTGCTGAACGACAGCAGGCCCTGGGCATAGCGTCCCAGCAGCTTGTTGCTCAACGTGGACGTATAGGCCAGTGTCTGCTCCGGTTGCACAACCCCATCGTTGAGGTTGAAGCGGCCCGCCATCACGGCCTGCACCTCGCTCGCAGTGAGCGCGCGGTCGAAGACGGTCACGTCATTGAGCCGGCCGGTGAAACTATCGGTGTCCGACGTAGCGCCGATCACCAAAGCGTCGTCCGTATCAGGTCTGACCGACGTAGCGCCGGAAATCTTCTGCTGGAACACGCCGTTCACGTAGACCGAAACGTCATCCGCGCTGTCCATCACGGCGGCCACATGTGTCCACTGGTTTACTTGCAGGCCGGCGGCGACGTTGTATGTCGTCAAACCGTGTATTTTGAAAAACAAATTTGTGTTGGATAGCCCAAACGCAAAGCCGTTGTCGGCGCTATACGTCAGGGCGGTCCCCAGGATGGGCTGCACGCCGGACACCGTGGCCGGGTACACCCAGGCCGCTATGGTGAAGGTGTTGCTCATGCGATTGACCGGGCCGTTGGGCAGGCTCAAGAAGTCGCCGCTGCCGAACTGGGCGGCGTAGGCAAAGCGGCCCTCCTGCCCGGCGTCGGGGCACGTGCCCGGCGCGCACGTGGCGACGGTGGTCACGTTGGCGTAATCGCGGAAGGTCTGCGCGCCTGCGGCTTCGTCCAGGCGCAGCAGCAGGAGGGGCGCGTCAGTTTCTTGCACGCCGGCCGACATCGAGAGCACGTTCGGGTCAGAAGGCACATTGGGATGGTAACCGAAGGTCTTTTCCTGGAAATCGTTCAGCCCGTCGTAGTCCGCATCGGGATGCAGCGGATCGGACGTGACCCAGGTGGTGCGCTGGCTGCCGTCCGCGTCGATGGCGTAGACGATTTCCCAGCCGTCCAGCTCTTCCTTGTCCGTCAGACCGTCGCCGTCGGTGTCCTGGCGCAGGGGATCGGTGCCCAGGGCAAACTCTTCGGCGTCCGTGAGACCGTCGCCGTCGCTGTCCTGGCGGAGGGGATCGCTGCCGCGCGCCAGTTCCCAGGCGTCGGAGAGGCCGTCGCCGTCGGCGTCCCAGCGGCTGTCATCGGGGTCCGCGCCGCCGTCGGCAGGACCTAACAGGCCGTCGCCGTCGAAGTCGGCTTGCCGCTGGAAGGTCAGGTCGTTAGATTGGCCCCAGGCCAGGCTGTAGCCGCCGTCGCGCTCCACCGCTGTGTAGAATTCATCCAGCGTAGCGGGCAGAACGTCGAGCACAAAGCGCCCGCCCAGGTCGATGTGGGTCGAGTCGTCGCTGCCGCGAATGACGCAGACGGAGACCAGGCAGACGTAGGGCAAAATACACCCTGGCATAAGCGGATTGGGGACGGTCCAACATTCCTGCGTCGCCACGTCCACCCCTTCGGTCAAGGTCGCCTGGAGGGGCCGGTTGATGCCGGCCGTGTTCAGGGGAATCGCCTCGCTCGCGGGCGTGGGATTGGCGTAGAACGTGTGCTCCGTCCCCGCCGCCTGCCACTCGCTCGCCATCTGATCCAGGTCAACGCCTTCGAGATCGGCTTCTGTGTTCTGGATTTCGTACCGGAACGTCGAGCGTTTCACGTTGTCATCGGTGAACTGCCACCAGTACGAGAGGGACTTCCAGTCCACAGGGATCAGGTTGGTGCCGCTTTCCCAGTTTTCGATCATTTCATCGGTGGGGGGAACGAGAGGCACCAACTGGATAGTGGTGATGAGATCGAGGGTGAGATAGAGATTGTTGCCCACCGCCATCCCCTCGTCCGGTTCTTCCAGATCATAGCCGAAGCGGCCAAATTGGAGCCGGTCGGGGTCTTGCAGATCGGTCAGCGCGCGGGCGCTGAAGATGAACCACTTGATCGACTCGGCGGCCCAGCCGGTGAGGCCCTTGCAGAGCCACTGACCGACGGCCGTCTTCTTCACATCTTCTCCCGCAATCACCGACGCGAGGGTGCAGATCGCCGCCACCAGCGCGTCAAATGCGCCGATGATGGCGGCGATGATCTGCCCCACAACCGGGATCAAGGAGATCGCCAACATGATGGCCGTGACGATGGCGTAGGCGATGAAATCGGCAATCGCGGCGTGCGCGGCGACACTGCTCATCTTGAGATGCCCCGCGACAATCGTAACGATGGCGCCGGCAAAGGCTATGACGACACCGATGACGAAGCCGATGACGGCGCAGATCACGGTGGCCCTGGAGATGGAGGCCAGCGTCTTGGTCACGGCCGCATAAACCGTCTTGATCGCCAGAACGACCTGCACGACCGCCATCGTCACCGAGATAATCAGGTTGAGCATCAGCTCGAATTTGACAAAGGCAAAGCCCACGACCACGGCGATAATCAGCAGCGAAGCGCCAACAATCGCCAGGCCGACCGCCGCGCCGAACTTCTTGCCGCTGTTCAGTTTGTCGGCGAGGGTATCGAACAGGCTGTTCAGCTTCTCCGTCAGCATATTCTTGACGCCGCGCCCGATGAGCCAGAACACGTCCTTCGGCCCGGTGATACCGGCCGCGGAGAATTTGCCTCCCAGACCCACGTAACCCATCTCAATCTTGTAAGCACGGTAAGCCGCATCCGCGATCATTTCGGTGACGGCCACGATGCCCTTCCCCCCGCCAATCGTCGCGCCATAGACGGAATGGGTCATCAGGTAGGAGATGCTCATCGCCAGCGAGCCGTCGCCCTGGAGCGGGTTGTACGGATAGAGCGGGGTATTGCCCACCGCCGCCAGGCTCGTCCGCCCCTGGTTGAGCGCCAGATAGTACGAGCGGGCGACGGCAATCTGCCCGTCGCGGATGTCTTCGGCAGTATCAGAGGGGACGTCCACCAACAGCGGCAGGGCGGCCTTAAGCCGTACGCCGAGCAAGTCCCAATATTCGGCCAGCGGGAAGGCATTCCACGCGCCGTTGCGATAGCGGTACGGCGCCCAGTTGATCGCAGCAATCGTGTTAAGCGGTTGGCCGCTCAAGTTGAAGGACACCACATCGCCGGCAATCGTGCGCGTCTCCTGGGTATCCAGGTTGGCTTCGCGATAGTACTCCTCGCGGGCAAACAACAGGCTCGGCGTGGCGTCGGTGTAGGCGGCGAAGTTGGTATTGAGGATGCGCAGCGTGTCGGTCATCATCACGAAGGCCACGTGATCCTGCGTGGGGTAGGTCACCGTCTCCACTTGCAACGTGGCGGTGGTCGGAATGCCCCAGCGCAGCGTCTCGGTGACGGTGGAGGGCAGCGGCGCGTCGAAGCGGCGGCTGATCGTATCGTCGGCGACGGTGATGCCGTCGTAGGTCGTCGCCATGCCCAGGTCGCGCACGTCGTTGCCGTTCGCGTCGCGGCCCGACAGGAAGACCTCTTCCAGGCCCACCGAGAGCGGCCACAGCCAGTTGTCCATCTGGCGCTCCTCAGGCGTGGCTTTCCCCGCGGGGTCTTCCCACAGGATCGCCATGTTGAAGCCGTGATCCTCGCGCACCGACAGGCCGGTGAGATACCACTCGTCGCTGTACATGTGCACGACCTCGGAGACGTTCAGGTCCCAGCTTTCGCGGTAGTCACACCAGATTTCGGCATCTTCGTTGCTCGGATGTTCTGTATCCGCGATGTCGCCCGGCATTTGCTTGCACATGTCGGAGAGCACCTGCACCATCCACACGAGGCGCACCTTTTGCGCCGCGCTGCCCAGGCTGCCGTTGTTGGGGAAATAGGGCATCCGCGCGGCGAAGGCCACCCGCCCGCCGCCCGAAGCATCGGGCACGACGTTGACCGGCACGTAGAGCGCCACCGCGCCGGACTCGCCCTTGTCGCGCGCGGTGACGCCGTAAGCCTCCAGCGGCGCGGGATCGACCATGCGGTCGGTGTACCCGCCGGTCGTCAGGTCGGGGATTTGCGCGCAGGCCGGCGTGTGCCCGGCCTCGGACATAATGACAAAATGCTCGCCATCGGCCACATCCGTCAGGCGGACGTTGTTCAGATTCCACGTGTAGGGATTCGGCGGATTCGTGACCGTCACTTCACCGACCTTATCTCCCGGACTGTTGCACGTACCGGCGTACACCCCCATCCACGCGAAGGAACTGCCGGGGGCGAGCCGCACTTCGACCGCCGTTGCAGAAGCGGTCGCGCCCTTCTTGAAATCCAGCGTGGCCGAAAGCCACGTCGTAAAGACCGGCGGCGTGGTGCTGACCGGCCAGGAGGTATCCACGCCCTGAAGCTGCACACTCGTCCGCATCGCGGTCGTGTAGGGAAGCGGCAGATTGTCGCCGCTCAGCTCGACTTCGAGCATGGGGACGAGGCGCACGTCGCCGTTCTGCGCCCGCGTGTCTGCGGCGCGCTCGCTCGGCGACATGTTATCGGCGAACGTGCCATCGTTGCCCGTCCGCCGTTGAATCTGCCCCTGCTCGTCGCCGCTCGGCCAATCGAGGACGTTCATCACATACGTCAGGTGTTTGGGGTTGACGGGGCGCAACTGGAAATCCGCCACCACGGGATAATAGCTCGTCGTCCCGGAGTTGAGCGCGAAATGGCTCGCCTTCCATTCGAAGGGATTGGCGTTGCCGAACGGTGCATCCCGCCCCACCACGGTGAACGGCGAGAGATCGATTTTGTCCGGCACATCGTCGCCATCGCTGTCGGCGTCGAAGATATCGGGGACGCCGTCACCGTCGGTATCGCGGCAGACCGTGTCCACGTGGGGCGTCACGCCATCCACGGTGCGGCGTTCGGGACATTCCACGTTATCGGCCAGCCCGTCCTTATCCGTATCCGCCTTGTTGGGGTTGCTGTACCAGCGCTTGCCCTGATAGACAAAGCCTTCCACTTCCAGGTAATCGCTGATGCCATCGCCGTCGGTATCCCAATCAAGCGGGTCGGTGCCCAGGCGCAGCACTTCCCATCCATCCCACAGGCCATCGCCGTCATCATCCCGGTCGGCAGGATCGGTCCCGATCACGCTTTCCTGGCAGTCGGTCAGCAAGTCCTGGTCCGTGTCGGTCGCCTTTTCCTCGTCGGTGCATCCGGCATAGGGATCGTCTTCCGCGCTGGTTTGGGCCAACGCGACGTTTGGTAGGAGCGGCGTGGGTGGGGCGGTGCCAGCTTGCAGCGAATCCGAGGCCAGCAGGATGCTGGCGTTCCCAGGGGCAATGGCTTGTAACGGGTCCTGGTTAGGATCCCAGTTCGGATCAGCCTGCTCGGCCTGCGCTTCGAGGTAACGCGCCTGTTCGTCCTGTTGTTGATCTATCGCCGCTTGTTGGGCCGCCTGCTCGTCCATAAACGCCGCCGCCTGGAGGCCGTTGAGCAGTGGCGTGACCACCATCGAGAGGATCACGACCACAACCACGGCCGCATAGACGACCCGCGAGTTGCTTTGCGTGATGAGCATGAGCAGCAAGCCGAGCATCCCCAGCAGCAGGCCGCTTTGCACCCCGGCGGTCTCCCAATCGCGCACCGTCTGCGGCAATCCCAGAGAAGACGCGAGCGCCTTCGCCGGCCCGGGCACCTGAGCCACGGCGTAGTTGGTGAAATCGGTGGTCAACTCGGACTCGATCTGTTCGCCGTTGGTCTGGCGGGGATACAGGATATGCAGCGACAGGCGCAGCGGCAAGCCATCCGCCCCAATCCACATCGCGCCCTCTCCGGTCGCATCGTGATAGACGTTGGACACATCGAGCGTGATCCCGGACGGCAGCTTGCCCTGGCGCGACAATTCCGCTTCCAGTTGGTCGCGAACGTAACGCGCCAGGCTCGGCCCATCGAGCGTGAAGGCGTATTGCGTGGCGTAGACCGCGTAGGCTGAGTCCGGCAGGCTGACGGATGATCCGACCTCGACCACGTCCTTGACGCCGGCCAGATAAGCCATCAGGTCGTTGCCGGGCGCAAACGCACCGGCGAAATCGGGCATTTCCTGCCACTCGCCGCCGCGCGTGCGGCCATACGTTTTGTCACCGTCCAGGCGAATCTCGACCGGGTGTTGTGTACCCGCTGCATCCTGGCCGTTCAGCGCGTTGCCGCCCTCGTTCCACAATGTCATCAGGAACTGGCGTTGGGCCGTATCCGTCTGCCCTTCGATGTAGACGCTCTCGATACGGCTGCTGCGTCCCACATTCGCCAGTGTGGGCGCGGGGTAGGTCGTTTGCACAATCTCCGTGCGGAACTGGTAGGCTCTGGCTTGCGCGGCACGCTGCCACGCATTCTGCACGGCTTGCATCGGGTCGACTTCGTCGGCAGCATTGACCGCCGATAGGCCGCCCGCGGCTAGGGCAAGCAAGACGCCTGCAATAATCAAAATACGACTGAACGGATAACGTGAGTGCTTCATAATGTTCCTCCTCCACAATAATCCAAAGCTATAAAAAAACGTTAGGTCGTTGACAAACTAATGTCATTAACAGTGTGGCTTATGACGTTGTCACTCCTCGGATTGAGAATCGTTTGCGACAGGTGGTGATTGCTGATTGCTGGTTTCCAAAAACATCATTAGCTCCGACAGACCAGGGAAGACCTGACGTTCACTAGTCTGGCAGTCTTCTAGCACAGCGACCAATGCCGGTCGCTCATCGCGCTCCACTTGCCAAACCCGCAAAATATAGGATTTATGACCAGATCCCAAGTCCATGCTATCGATTATAAAAAATAAACGTGCGTCAAACGTGCGTTTGGGCGTATTTCAGACCTGACTTATAATACTTTTAGAGCGAAGGAGCCTAATGGCAGATCAATTAGCGTTCTATCTTTTGGGAGGCGTGGAGTTCCGCCTGAATGACGGACCACCCCTATCCCTGGAAGCAGGCAAGACCAGCGCGTTGCTGGTCTACTTGGCGGTGGAAACCACCCGTCCACACCCCCCCCGGCAAACCTTGGCCGAACTGCTCTGGGCGGAGCGTGCCGACGCTGAGGCGTTGGGCGCCCTGCGGTTTGCCCTCTCAAACCTGCGCACTGTGCTACACGACCGGGAAACATCACCGCCGTTTTTGCTGATCGACCGTTCCCATGTACAGCTTAACCCGCAAGCGAAGGTATGGGTAGACGTCGCCGCGTTCGAGGAACAGGCCAGCGCATGCGAGGCTGCGAGCCGGCAAGGCGTAGCCCCACCAGTAGAGACACTGCATGCGGCCCTGGCGCTATACCGAGGGCCTTTTCTGCAAGGCTTCAATCTGGGCGACAGCCTGGATTTCGAGAGTTGGGCACTGCGCACCCGCGAGCAGTTGGAACGCCAGCATCTAAGCCTGCTGCATCTCCTGGGAACTGGTCAGGAAGCGACGGGCAACTACGTCCAGGCAGCTGAAGCATATCGCGCTATCCTGGAGATCCAGTCATGGGACGAGGAGGCCCACCGGTGTCTGATGCGCACGCTGGCAGCCGATGGCCAGTACGGTGCTGCTCTGGCCCAGTACGCGGCTTGCCGCCGGGCGTTGCGTAATTTGGGGATCGAACCAGGGCGCGCGACGAACGCACTGTACCAACACATCAAGCAAACATCGGGTGCGGTGGATATGGGGGATGAACCGGGCAGCGTGCCTTTCGTGGCCCGCGAGCGCGAGTTGGAACGGCTTTCTATTGCCCTCGAACGCACACTGGCCGGGCAAGGGCAGGTAGTTTTGGTCACCGGCGAAGCGGGTAGTGGCAAAACCGCGCTGCTGAGCGCGTTCGCGCGCCAGGCGCTGGTCCGCCATCCGGCTCTCCTGGTCATAGGCGGGCGTTGTGACGCCTACGCGGGCGTGGGACAACCCTATCAACCGTTCATTGAATGCGTGCATATGCTGACCGGCGAAGGGAACACGCTCTCTTGGGAAGCTCCCTTCCCGTCCGATGCTCAGGATCGCCTACAGCAGGCCATACTCGAGATTACACAAACGTTGGTCGAAACCGCGCCCGACCTGCTAGATCGCATCGTCGATCGCGCCGAGTTAGCCCGGTGGGTGCGAATTCAGAGTGAGGCAACACATCCGTTACCGGCTTGGCAGAAAGCGCTGCGCGACAGTGCCGCATCCCCTGCTACCCCGATGAGTCTGGAAACCGGGCGACTGTTTGATCAGGTTTCTCGTCTTTTTACTATGCTGGCCCGCCGGCGACCTTTGATCCTGCTGCTGGATGATCTGCAGTGGATCGATGCTGGCAGTGCGGCGTTGTTGTTCCACCTGACGCGCCGCTTTGCCCGCAGCCAACTCTTGATCGTAGCTGCGTACTGGCCTGGCGAGATTAACCACCGGGGAGAGACACAGCAGCATCCCCTCCTGGGCATCGTAACCGAATTGCAGCGCTACGGCGGAGACATTCGCATCGATCTGGATCAGGTGAATGACCAGGCTTTCGTCGCGGCATTTTTGGAACAAGATCCCTTGCTCCGCCCCAACCGTCTGGATGCTGCGTTCCGTTCTGCTTTCGCGCTGCGCACTGGCGGCAACCCGCTATTCACCATCGAACTGCTCCACAGCTTGCAAGCCCACGACGAAATTCAGGTTAGCGCGCACAAGTCCTGGGTTAGGTTGGGATGGCCAAAGGCAAGACTTTGCG
>JBNGDO010000140.1:0-13879 GCA_049975385.1 Anaerolineae bacterium
TATCTCTCTGCTCTGCACCCTCAGCGTGCTCTGCGGTGAGATATGGGTAATCACCAGAAAGTCCACAGGATGATCTCCGGTGCAGCGAGGAAGCGTGCGCGCGGTGCACCCAGGCCCTCCATTCCCAACCCCCGGCTGACGTAGAGTGTGGAATTTCCCTCGCGGTACAGTCCCATCTCGTACTTTTTTCCCCAACGGGAACTGGTCGCCAGCGCGCCGTAGAAGGGCAAACGAAGCTGCCCGCCATGCGTGTGCCCGCATAGGTAGAGCTGTACACCCAACCGAGCGGCCTCGGGCATCAGATCGGGCGTGTGGTAGAGTAACAACGTTAGGGCGTTGTGTGGCGCGGCTTGCATCAGACGTTGCAGCGCGGCGGCGTCGCGAGCCTCGTTATAGGTAGTGCGGACACCGAGTAGGTGTAGCAAGTACTCGTTGTGTTGGATGGTGTGTGACTCATCATCGAGCCAGTGGATGTCCAGCCCGGCGAAAATCTCGGGGACGATACCGACAACATCGACGACCGGGCTGCCGGTGACAGCGTAGACACCGAGCGGCGCGTGCAATTGTGCCAATAGATCTCGCACGCCGGCCTGAGCGTCTGGATCGTATACGGAGGAGAGGTTGAGGTAATCGCCAGTTAGCAAGATGAGATCGGGGGCGAGCGTGCTGACCTGCGCCATAAGCGCATCTTCGCGTGGGGATGGCCCCTCGAAGTGCAGATCGGAGATGTGGAGCACGCGCAAGGACGGGGTGCTCTCGTTCCACTGCGGCGGATGGTACGTCTGCTGCGTGATGCCCAGGCGGAAAGGCTCGATCCAGGTGGCGTAGATGGCGATGGCGCTCAGGAGGGTGTCGAGGATGGCGACGAGCGCGAGGCCGGTGCCATTGGGGACGAGCAGCGCGCCGATCCAGGAAAGGAGCGTGCGCACCAGGGTCAATCCGAGCAACGACGGCGTGACCGGTCCCCAGGAGCGGCGTTTGGCCGGTAATAAGCCGAGCATCGCCCAGTCGATGGCGACAAAAGCCGAGCTGATCCCGATTGCCGGGAGCCTCAGTGTCGTTTGCCAGGGCCAACCGGCGATTGCCGCCAGTGCCGCCCACGCCGGGAGCAATTTCAGTGGCGCGATCCGGCCCAGCGTGCCCGTGACGATCAACGCGAGGTGAACGAAGGAGCTGCGCCCGTCCGCGCGGTCGGGTGGGATGCTGGGGTGTTCGGTGAACTTCATTGTTCGTCGAAGAATCGCGCGATCTCATCGCGTGCAAATGTGGGAAGCGGGCGTTCCGCGTCTGCGCTGCGTAGCACGACGCCTGGTGTTTCGCGTAGTGTACCGATCACAGTCGCTGGAATGCCCTCGCGCTCAAGCGCGTGAACGACGTCTGGTGCGCTTTCATCGGTGACGGCAGCCAGGAGCGCGCCGGAGGCGATGAGGCCGAGTGGGTCCAGGTGCAGCGCCTCACACAGTGCGCGTGTCTCCGGGTAGACCGGCAGCGCGTCTCTGTCTATGATCGCACCTATACCCGCCGCCTGCGTTATTTCGTGGATGCCAGTGGCGATGCCGCCTTCGGTGGGATCGTGCATCGCGTGAACGCCGCTAGCGGCGGTACCAGAGGCGGCGATAATTTTGGCGTCGCGCACGACACTGATCCCCGGCTGGTGCAAGAAGTGCGCGGCGCGTTCCAACAACACTGCATCGACCTTCCCGTGTAACTGTGCCGCAGCCTCGCGCGCCAGGATAGCGGTCCCCTCCACACAGATGCCCTTGGTGAGGATGAGCGCGTCGCCTGGACGTGCTCCGTCGGAGCGCACCAACCGCTCTGGCGTGACCTCGCCGAACATCGCGCCGACGACGATCGGCCGTTCCAGGCCATGGGTGATTTCGGTGTGGCCACCCACGACGATTACGCCGATAGCGTGGCTGGCGCTGTGGAGTTGCTCGAAGATGCGCTCCACGAGCGCACGATCGGTTGTGGCTTCTGGCAATAACAACGTGACGATCATCCAACGCGGCTGTGCTCCCAGACAGGCGACGTCGTTGGCGTTGACGTTGACCACATACCAACCAATTTCATCGGTAGCAAAGGTAATCGGGTCGGTCTTGGCGACGAGGTAGCGATCCCCGAAATCGATGACCGCCGCGTCGCGCCCGAGTCCGGGGCCGAAAATCACGCGGGGATCGGGTTCGCTGAGGGTGCGGCTCAACAGAGCGACCAGATCGGCTTGGGGCAGTTTGCCAACAGAATAGGGAGCGGTGCGCTTTACCGTCTCTTCTGCAGGGTGCGCACCGGCACGTTCTGCTTGATGGTGCTGTTGTCTACGATTATTGTTCATGTGTAGTAGGTGTTATTCGGCCACCAGGATGGCGACTTCGTCGATGGCTGCACCATAGGCGTGGCCGGAGGCGTAGATGTCCACCTGGCGGATCGCCACCGGGTCGATGCCTTGCGCGTGTAGCAACGGAAGCAGGTCGGGAGATTCGTAGTTGTGCCAGACGCCGGGTTGGGCGACTTTGATGTGCACCGCCTGCCACTCGCAGCTTTGGCAGAAGGGCTGGTTGTCATTGCCTTCGATGGCGTAGAATCCTTGCAGCCATTCACGCACTGCGCCAGTTTGATCGGTGTATCTGATCCGGATCATCATTGGGCATTCGGTTCCCAGAGAGCCACACACGGTGAGGGTTTGTGTATCCACCCGCAAGCGCGCCCGCACACGCAGCGATTTGACACCGCGAATGTCCTGGTCGACTTCTTGGGTGATGCCGGTTTCGGAGAATCCCTGCCCCATTCGACTGAAAAGGACGATGTGGCGATCGTCGGCTAGGGCGGTTTGTCGTACCGTTCCGCTGCTCTGCTCGTTGAAAGCCGTGCGGCTGAAGATATCCCACGTCCCTTCTAGCGGCAGTTCGAAATCGCCGTTGCGATTGCGCAGGATATCGCGCTCGCCGGTGTAAATTTCCGTCAATCCTTCGGTGGTGACTTCGGCGCGTTGCAATTCGCCCAGGATGAACTTTTCACCAGTGGTGGGATCTGGGATGTGTGCCTGGCCACTGCTGACGGCGAATTCGGTTTGATCCTCTTCGACAACGACCGTGTAGGTCCCCTGGTCCATTTCAGCGCTGCCGTGCGGCGTTTG
Organism: Anaerolineae bacterium; assembly: GCA_049975385.1. Classification (GTDB taxonomy): domain Bacteria; phylum Chloroflexota; class Anaerolineae; order B4-G1; family SLSP01; genus DSWT01. Next base: position 3,131 of record JBNGDO010000140.1, read on the forward strand.
GACGCGCAGCACCGTCGCCCGCTCGTTGCCTTCTACGGCGATCTGCGTGTTCGCCCCGCGCTGGATGGTGAGTGTGACCTGGTTGGGCAGGCGGCTTGCCGAGAAGCGCGGCGTCTGGGTATCCTCGATGGTGAGATCGGTTTCACCGTAGAGTTGTACGGTGACGATTGGGGGCGTTGGGGTTTCGGGATCGTAGCTTTCTGGGTGGTAAAAGAGCAACCACGCTTCGGCATTTTCAGAGAGCTGGAATGTTTGCTCGCCGGTGATTTCGGTATCGGCATTGAGCAGGGTGGAGGTCGTGCTGCCCGGTTCCTGCTGGGCGACGACGCCGGCGCGCGGCTGGATCTTGACTTTGAGAGGCCGGGTGGTGTTCATGATCAACCAGCGCACACTCCACGGTGTGCCGATGGCAATGATCAAACAGATGCAAAAAGCGGTGAGCAGGACGACCCAGGCGACAGTCTCGAATCTTTTGAACTTGTTCATGGGTGGCGGCTTTTACCAGCGGATGTGGAAGCCGTGAAGAAGGTTTTTCGGCTGTTGCCAATCGATGTCCAGGTGGTCGACCGATCCGTGACGCGCCCCTTTTTGTACCTGTTGTGCCAGGCGCTCTAGCTTGTTGCGCGGTCCTTCAGCCCAGATTTCGACAGTTCCATCGGCGCAGTTGCGCACCCATCCCGCGACCTCTAGTGGCAGTGCCCGCATTTGGACGAAACTACGAAAGCCGACGCCCTGCACGTGTCCATGAACAGTGATGTGTATGGCTGTTTTGGATTGATTGACATCTGTCATAAATTTCCTCCTACATCCTCTATTCTATCAAACTCATGCTGTCTGGCAAATGCACAGACGTAACTACTCAGATCTCTTACAAACATGCCATTCTGAGGAGCGAAGCGACGAAGAATCTCGATAGCAGCTCTTCGTTTGACCAGGCATCTCGTGAGACTTTTGTAGTTTGCTTTGTCATTCTCTCAAACCAGATTATAATGAAGCGGCTTATGAACGCAGCCCGTCAACGTTTGGTCGCTTTCAATGCGCATTTGCTTTCCGCCGGAGACTCGTATCGTAGCGCCGGCATTGCCGTCTATGTGACGAATCTGTTGCGCGGTTTGGCCGCTGTGGAAAGCGACTTGCGCTATCAGGTGCTTCTGGGCGATAACCGTTTGTCGCCCACTGACTTTGACTTGCCGGTGCGCTTTTCTCGCGTCTCCACCGCCCATCCTGCAGCGCGCATCCTGTGGGAGCAGTGTGTTCTGCCTGGCTTGTTGCGCCATTTGGGCGCGGATTTGCTCCATGCGCCGGCTTTTGTCAGCCCGTTGTCCTCGTCTTGTCCTCATGTCATTACGGTCCACGATCTGAGTTTTCTGCGCCACCCGGAGTTCTTCCGCCGGGGCAATCGCTTGTATCTGCAGACGTTGACCGGCATCGCGTGCCGTCGTGCCGCCGCTGTGATCGCAGTGTCGCGCTTCACGGCCGCGGAAGTGCAGCGCCTTCTGCGCGTGCCGGCGGCGCGCGTCCATACGATCTACCACGGCATCGATCCGCGCTTTCGTCCGCTGCCGCCAGAAGAAGTGATCGCGTTCCGCCGGGAAATGCAGTTGCCCGACCGGTTTGTCCTCTATATGGGCACGCTGGAGCCGCGCAAGAACCTCAAGCAACTCGTGCGTGCCTTTGCTTTACTGCGTGATCCTGATGTCCATCTCGTGTTGGCCGGCGGACGCGGTTGGTTGTACGAGGACATCTTCGCGGAAGTCGAACGTCTTGGCCTCGGCGCGCGTGTTCACTTTCCGGGCTTCGTGTCGGCCGAGACGCAGGCGCTATGGTATAATGCGGCGGAGGTTTTTGCTTACATTTCGCACTACGAAGGCTTTGGTTTCCCGGTGGCAGAAGCGCTTGCCTGTGGCACGCCCACGTTGACGGCGGCGACGACCTCGTTACCTGAAGCCGGCGGCGATGGTGTTTTGCTGGTCGATCCCGACGACGAGGCGTCGGCTACCGAAGCGGCAATTGCCGAGGGAGTGCACCGGCTGTTAACGGACGCACCATTGCGCGCGGAACTGCGCCAGCGTGGATTGGCGCACGCGGCACGTTTCTCGTGGGCAGAAACGGCACGCCAGACTGAGGCGCTCTATCGCCAAATTTTAGAAGCGAGAAAGGGGCAGTCATGAATGGAAAACAGCGCAACATGGCGCCGCTGTGGGTTGTGGCGATCGATATCGTCATGATCAATGCGGCGGTGGGACTGGCCTACCTTTTCCGCTACCGCTTACAATGGTTCGTTGACGTTGTCTTCGACGCGCCGTTTCTCGCCTATCTGCCTTTCTGTGCTTTGTTCACGCTCACCATTCCCCTGGTGTTATGGTTTGAGAGAGCGTATACCCATTGGCGCGGACGGAACTGGATCGATCAGATTTTTCAAATCATAATGGCCGTAGCCACGACGCTTGTTTTGGCCCTGGCGTTTGCGTTCGCGATTCGGCCCCTGGTTTATTCACGACTGTTGCTCCTGGAAGCCGGTCTGTTTATGGTCGTACTGCTCTCCCTTGGACGGGCTTTCGCGCTGGTCGTACAAGCACGCCGCCAACGTAAGGGGATTGGGGTGCGCCGTATCGTTATCGTTGGGGCCGGTGAAGTGGGTCGCCGCGTGATGCGTACCCTGGTGGCGCGCCCGGATTTGGGCTATCGCATCGTCGGTTACGTGGATGATAACCCCGACAAAGGTGAGGGTGGGCTGGGACGTATCAAGGGACTAGGGGACCTCGACAAACTTTCCCGGATCATTGACACCGAAAATGTGGATGAAGTCATCATCACGTTGCCCTGGAATTATCAGCGCCGCATTTTGAGCATCCTTCGCGAGTGTGAGAGACGGCAAGTCACCGCGCGGTTGGTCCCCGATTTGTTCCAGATGAGCCTCAGTCGCGTCGAAGTGAGCGACCTGGGCGGTGTACCGCTCATCGAAGTGCAAGAGATCGCCTTTAGCAAAGTGGCATTGTTCGTCAAGCGCGTTATGGACGTCGTGGGCGCGAGCCTGGCGTTGCTGTTCGGCTGGCCCTTCTTTGCGCTCATCGCCCTGGCGATCAAACGTGATTCCCCAGGGCCGGTGTTGTTTATGCAAGAACGGGTGGGCAAAAACCACAAACGTTTTACGATTTACAAATTCCGCTCGATGCGCATGGGCGCTGAAGAGGAATTGGTGAGCTTGAAGGAAGTTGTCGAGCACAACGATATCACGTTCAAAATGCGCGATGATCCGCGCATGACGCGGGTAGGGCGTCTCTTACGCCGTTTCAGCATGGACGAACTGCCGCAGTTCATTAACGTTCTGAAGGGCGACATGAGCCTGGTCGGTCCACGCCCGCCGATCCCCGCCGAAGTGGAACAATACCAGTCCTGGCATCTCAAGCGTTTGACCGTGCCGCCTGGCCTGACCGGCATGTGGCAAGTCAGCGGCCGGAGCGAGTTGACCTTCGACGAAATGGTGCTGCTCGATTTGTACTATATTGAGCACTGGTCACCGTGGCTTGATCTCGCCATCATACTGCGCACGATACCCAAAATACTTCTGGGCGACGGCGCGTATTAACCGAGTCCAACACTGGCTTAAAGAGGTAAATAAAGTATGCATTCATGGGAACTCACTGCTGAAGAGCGACAGGCATTATTCGATTTTGTCCGCGCGTTGGTACGCACTCCCAGTTTCCCCGGTGACGAGGGTGCTGTGGCGGCGCTGATCATGGCCGAAATGCGCCGTCTTGACTACGACGCTGTGTGGATGGACGACGCGGGCAACGTCGTGGGCCGCATTGGGCCGCAAGAAGGCCCCGCGCTGATGTTCAACAGCCACATGGACACGGTCGAAGTGGCCGATCCCGCAGCCTGGCGCGTTGATCCGTTTGCTGCCGAGGTTCAGGAAGGCCGGCTCTACGGGCTGGGAGCGTGCGATATGAAGAGCGGTCTGGCAGCCACCGTACACGCGGCTGCGCTGTTGAAAAAACACGGCGTCTCGTTGGAGGGCCCTGTTTTTGTGGCGTGTGTTGGCCTGGAAGAACCCGCCGAGGGCACGTGCACACGAATTCTGTTCGAGGAAGATCACCTGCGGCCTGATTGGGTCGTGATTGCTGAACCGTCGAACCTCCAGATCGTGCGCGGGCAGCGCGGGCACGTGGAGATGACGTTGAGTGTCAAGGGCCGCTCGGCGCACTCTTCGGCTCCGGAATTGGGCCGCAATGCCATCTATACGGCTGCGCACCTGATCTTCAATTTGGAAATTCTTTCCGGGCAGTTGGTGGACGATACTTTCCTGGGACCAGGCATCCTGGCCGTCACCGAGATTCGCTCGCATGGCGTGAGTCGCAACGCCATTCCCGGCCGCTGCGAGATGACGCTGGATCGTCGCCTGACCGTTGGCGAGACGGAGGCGATGGCCCTGCTCGAAGTACAGCGTATCATCACCCGCGAGGGCGCCGACGCTGACGTGAAGGTGATCGAAGAAGAAGTGACGACGCACACCGGCAAAACGTATCGCGTGCGGCGGACGTCGCTGCCGTGGGCATTGGAGGAACGCCACCCGCTGGTGAAGGCCATGCTCCGGGCTGCGCAGACGGCGGGCCTGCGTCCGGGATTGACGCGCTGGCATTTTGCGACGGAGGGCGCGTACACCGCCGCCGTGGCGCAGGTGCCCACCGTGGGTTTTGGCCCCGGCAATCCCTCGCTGGCGCATACGGTCAGCGAGTACGTCGAAGTTGAGCAGATCTACGCCGCGGCGCAAACCTATGCGGCGTTGGCGATGCAATTGCTCGGCAGGAAATAGGCTGCGAAGTTCTGGTACGGTAGGCATAAATGGTTCCCCAGTTACATAGCTCCGAGGGGAACGGCAGTTCCCCGATTTGGCGTAGCGTCGCGGATCGGCAGATCCGCTCAGAGCGTAGCTGTCTGGGGAGGAACTTACGCCGTAAATATAAGGTTGTGCAGAGGTATGGTTGATTTTCGTATTGCGCCGGAGATTCAGCAGGCTATTGATGATGCGCAGCCGGTGGTGGCGCTGGAATCGGCTTTGATCACGCACGGATTCGCCTATCCTGCGAACCGCGACATCACCCGGCGGATGGTGGAGGCGATTCGGGCCGAAGGCGCTATCCCCGCTGTCATCGGGATATGGCGTGGCGCGGTGTGCGTGGGATTGAGCGATGCGCAGGTGGAGACGCTGGCGACAGATGCGACGGCGGTCAAGGTGAGCGTGCGCGACCTGCCATTGGCCGGCGTGCGCGACGCCCGCGCAACGGGAGTCATTCACGGTGGCACGACGGTTGCGGCGACGGCGTTGCTGGCGCATCGTGCCGGGATTCGCGTCTTTGCGACGGGCGGCATCGGCGGTGTACATCGCAGGCATCCCGAGGACGTTTCCGCCGACTTGCCCGTGCTGGCCTCTACGCCGTTGATCGTCGTGTGCGCGGGCGCAAAGTCCATCCTCGATCTGCCGCGCACGCTGGAGTACCTCGAAACGTGGGGCGTGCCGGTCATCGGCTGGCAAACCGCCGAATTCCCGGCGTTCTACAGCCGTACTTCTGGATTGGCGGTGGACCAACGTGTCGATAGTGCGCCGCAGGTCGTGGACGTCTTCCGGGCGCAGCGAGCGCTGCGTCTGCCGCAAGGGTTGCTGGTCGCGGCGCCTATCCCCACTGCGGACGAAGTCCCCGCCGCCGAGATCGAACCGCTCATCGCTCAGGCCGTCGCCGAAGCCGACGCGCAGGGCGTCACCGGCAAAGCCATCACCCCTTTTATCCTCGCGCGTATGGTCGAACTCAGTGACACGCGGACGAAACAGGCCAATGAGAGCCTGTTAGTCAATAACGCTCGTATTGCCGCTCAGATTGCACGCAATCTTTGACAACGAGGGACTATGTGCGGAATTTTCGGTATTGTGACTGCAACAGAGCAAGTGCTCGGCCCGATTTTAATTGAAGCAGCACAACGATTGGCCTATCGCGGCTACGATTCGGTAGGCTGCGCGACTTTCCACAAGGGGGGTACGGTGGATTTACGCAAGGATGTCGGCAAGGTGGGGCCCGTCGCGGAACGGCTCAACTTCGCTGAGATGACCGGCACGCGCGGGATCACGCAACTGCGCTGGGCCACATTCGGCGCGCCGTCGCCGGTGAACGCGCAGCCGCACTTCGATTCCGACGGCGATCTGGTGGGCGCGCATAACGGCAACGTCGTCAACAATGTGGAACTGCGCGCGGCGTTCCTGGCCGAGGGGATGACGGTGCGCTCGACCAACGACGGCGAGTCGTGCGTCCACGCTGTGGAGCGCTACGTGGACCGGGGAGAGTCGATGCTGGACGCGATCCGCCACGCTTATGACGATCTCGAAGGCGACTATTCGTTTGTCATCGGACGCGTTGGCGAGTCGCAGCTTTACGCTTTCAAGAAGGGGTCGGGGCTGGTGGCCGGCCTTGGGGAGGACTTTGCCTGCATTTCCTCGGATCTCCCCTCGATTCTGCCACTCACGCGGCGCATCCTGTATCTCAACGACGGCGAGATCATTGCCCTCAGCGCGGGCGCGGTGCAACTTTACCGGGTGGATGACGGCAGCCCCATCGCCCGCGAGGCCGAGGTCGTCATCGAGAGCATGGACGCCGCCGTCAAGGGTGGGTATCCGCACTTTATGCTCAAGGAAATCCACGAACAGCCGCAGGTCGCCGGAGAACTCATTCACCTGCTCGATGCCTCGCGGCACGTCGTGCCGTTGGTGGAGCGGATGGCGCAGGCGCGCCATCTCTACCTGATCGGCTGCGGGACGAGCTATCACGCCTGCATCCTTGGCGCGGTGTACCTGTCGCAGTTGGCCGGGCGCGCGGCGATCCCGGTGCTGGCCCCGCAGTTCATCCCGCAATACGCGCCCACCGTCGGGCCGGAGGACGTGGGGGTGTTCGTCAGCCAGAGTGGCGAGACTAAGGATGTGCTCAATGCGTTGGAGGCTGCGCGGATGCGCGACATGGGGGCGTTGGGATTGGTCAATGTGCTGGGGTCTACGTTGATGAAGGAGAGCGAGCGGTATCTGCCCCTGGCCTGCGGCTACGAGATCAGCGTACCGGCGACCAAGACCTTCGTGAATCAGGTCGTTGCCTTCCTGCACCTGGCGCTGCGGATGGGGAATCATAGCACGGCGTTGTTGCACGGCCTGCCCGGCCTCATCGAGGGGACGGTGGCGCATACAGAAAACGCTCTGGATGGCGTCGAGGCGCGCATTAGAGACGCAAACGACCTGTATTGTCTGGGCTACGGCGCAACGTATCCCATTGCGCTCGAGGGCGCGCTCAAGCTCAAGGAAGTGACCTACGCGCACTGCGAGGGGATGCTCTCGACGGAGTTCAAGCACGGGCCGCTGTCCGCCGTCCACGAGGGCTACCCGGTGATCTTCGTCTGCGGGCCGGACGACGTGCCGGTGATGATCAGCGGTCTGAACGAGACGACGGTGCGCGGTGGCTACACCGTCGTCGTTGCCGAAGAGGATGCGCGTCTGCGCGCCAACGCGCACGAACTGCTTACTTTGCCGCCCTCTGGACCGTTGTTAGCGCCGCTGTTGGGCGTCCTGCCATTGCAAATGTTGGCGTATCGCGTCAGTGTCGCGCGGGGTTACGATCCGGATTTCCCCAGGAATTTGAGCAAGACGTTGACGGTGGACTGAATGGGTTACAAGTTTTGTTTGACTTTCTCCAGCAAGGCCTCTGGTTCCACCGGTTTGGAAATGAACTCGCGAATGTCCAGATATTGATCGGTGGGGAAGGCGGCAGCGTACTGCGACGTGGTAATGGATGAGATCATCAGGATAGGAACCGCGCGCAGTTGGGGGTCGTCAGAGATTTGTTGGGTGGTGTAGTAGCCGTCCAATGGGTTCGTCATCATCACGTCCATCAAGACCAGGTCCGGCTTGTTCTCTCGCATTTTTGCCAGACCCTCTTTGCCGCTCGCGGCCTCTTCGACCGTATATCCGGCGCTTTCGAGGACCAGACGGTACGCCAGGACGATGTCTGGATCGTCATCCACAATAAGAATTGTTTTTTGGGTCATTTGCTTATCCCTCCGATGTATGAACGTGTACGGGTAAAGTCCAGGTTGCTTGCAGCCGTCTCTATTATGGCACAAAATGCGTAGAAAGGCGAATCTCAGTCGAAAGATGGCAAAGACTACAAAAGGGCTTGCTTGCGCCAATATGTACGCTGAACAATAGGTCCGCAAGGCACAATACGTGCTGAGACTTTTGTAGTCTGGCTCCCGCTCAAACTTTTCCGGCGTGTACCAGCGGGCACGTGATAGTAAACGTTGTCCCCTGTCCCGCTGTGCTCTTGAGCCGGATCATGCAGCCATAGCGGGTGAGGATGTCCTTCGTGATCACCAATCCCAGGCCGGTTCCTTCTTTGACCTGCTCCTTGGCGTTGGGGGCGCGATAGAATTCCTCGAACAGATGCGCTTGAGCCTCCTCCGGGATGCCGATGCCGTTGTCGCTAACCGTAAACTGTGCCTGACCCTCCACGCTCTGCAAGCTCACCGTTACTCGACCGCCTTCCGGTGTGTACTTGATGGCGTTGGCGACGAGGTTGTTGAACGCCCGGTCGAATTGTTCCTCAATCCCCATCGCCACTAGCGGTGTGCCAGACGGTTCCAACGTCAGGGTGATGTTTTTCTCGGTCGCCGGGACGGTGTAGCGCTCCACAAGCTGTGTCACGATGGGTGCCAGATCGACCGGCTGTGGCGTTTCCTCCATCCGCAGGCCGGCCTTGCCCGCTGCCAGGTCAAGCAAATCGTCAATGAGCGTTTGTAGGAAATCGGTGCGCCGCAGCGCACGGGTGAGCATATCCGCTTGCACATCCGTGAGTGCGCCGGCGTAGCCGCCGGTCAGCGTGCGCAACAGGCTACGCACCACGCCCACCGGTGAGCGCAACTCGTGCGTCACCGTCAGGATGAACTTGCGCTTGGCTTCGTCGAGGTTTTGCAGCGCGGCGTAGGCCAGCGCATTCTCGATGGCGATGCTGCCGTGGCTGGCGACGGTGGCGAGATACTCCTCGTCATCCTCGCTGAAGCATCGAGGTTTATTGCAGTAGACGCGGATAATGCCGAGTGGCCCGCTGTGCCCGCTCAGCGGCGCGGTCAGTATCGCGTGGATGCCTTCGGCCAACGCCTCGGCTCGATATTGCAGTCGCGTGTCGGCGGCGATGTCGTCCACGGCGACGACTTTGCCCGCGAGCACTTCGCGGACCAGCGGATTCTGATCCACCAGCAGGCAGCCTTTCTGGAAATAGGCGTCGCGCAACCCGTAGGTGCTGGCGAGGCACAGGCTTTGTCCCCCGGCTTCGAGCAGCCGGATCGTGCACGCCTTCACGCCCATGACGTCGGTGGTGCTTTGGGTGAGGCGGTCGAGCACCTCCTGAAGTTCCAACGTTGAATTGACGGCCTGGGCGCTCGCGTAGAGTGTGTGCAAGCGATTGTAAGCGCGCTGCACGTCCTGGCCCAAAGTGATGATTTCCTCTTCTCGTTTGCGCAGGCGGCTGGTTGTGCGGGTGGCCAAATAGACGGAAAGTATGACCGTACTGGCGAAGAAGAACAACGTGCTGCTTACATAAAGTGCGTGGTTGTACAGGCGGGTGGGGAGCAATCCCGCAATGGGAACGTGTTGCATCCATCCGGCGTATTCCAGTCCGGCGAGGCCTGTCATCAACACGATGGCTAATCCGGCAAAGAGATAGGCCTCGCGCCCAGACAGCAGGATCGTCGCCAGGATGATGTGGAAGAAGAAATACAGTATCGCCGGGCTTTCGATCCCGCCGGAGTAGTGGATGATCAAGGTGATGGCGATCCAATCGGCGGCAATCTGCGCGCGCGCTTGCGTCCGCGCGTGGACGTTCGATCCGCTCAAGCCGCACGTCAGGCGATTGAGCCAGCGCGCGAACAGCACGTTGTAGCCCAGGATGGCAGCGCCGATGAAGGTGAGTGGAGCGAGCGCCAGGTCCAGCCCAAGCGCGAAGCGCGCCAGCCACGTCGCCAGGATTACGCTTGCGCCCGCAATCCAGCGCAATTTGCACAGCCAATCGAGGCTGAGGCACAGCTCGTAATCCACCGGCGCTTGATTGAGCCGGGGGGCGTTTGCGGGGGAAAACCGTGTGTCCATTGCTTTACCTGGCTTGGATACGCTTTGGTGAGACGATCAATGAGTAAGACTCTATCCGAAAATTGTGTCTGCGAGCGTTTCTCGTGCGTCGATGGTGAATTCTCGGATAGGTACTAAGTCCAAGTATAGCTTAGCCGGTAGAGAACGCAAATGCTGTAGGTGGCTGTTCAAACCTTGGGAAAGAAGTGTAAGTAAGGCAGGGGGTATCACCCAAGCTATGCAGCTTGGGGTTTAGACGAACAGTTCGGCCATATCATAGTGCCCAGAACGTACCCCCATCCGTGCCGTCAACGTGACCACATTTTTGATTGATTCTTCGCGCTTGTAGCCCCGCATCGTGCGGTAGCGTTCTTTGATCCACCAACCGATCAAACGTTCACACGCATTATTCGTCCCGTCCAAGTCCTGCCGCCGCTGATCTAGCGTGAACTTGCGCCAGCGTTCCCACAACCGCGTGACCAGCATCCGCATCCGATACCATACATTATGCCGCACCCCAACGGGTGGTTGCGGCACCACTTTGTACCAGCAATTCCCGGAGGTTGCTATATAATGGTCCGCAGCAGTAGCCAGTG
>JBNGDO010000141.1:0-13814 GCA_049975385.1 Anaerolineae bacterium
TCGAGGCCCTGCGCTTTTAGATAGTCGGACGTCGTCCCGGCCAATCCAGCGCGCGTGGTTCCGTTCAACACGGAAATCGCCGCCACTTCAGGCGTCGGCGTGATGCCAGCGGCCTGACCCGGCGCGGGCGTGGGAATATCGACGGCAAAAACGTAATCACGCACTTCGCGCATCTGGTCGCGCAAGGGAATCAAAACCTGCGCGCCATTCGGCGTGATCCATTGCTGCGTGCAGGTCTGGTCGATCACGCCAAAGCGAATGATCGAGCGATCCACCTGCGTCGCCAGGTTTGCCAGCGCCAGAATTTGATCCAGGGCCATATCCGTTTGAACGTACATTTCGAGCATTTTGTAGATTTCGGGCGCTTGCTTTGCCAGGTCGGGCAGCAATTCGATGCTGGTCACTTTCTCCAAAACAGCCGCCATCACCTGCTGCTGGCGGCGCGCGCGATCGAAATCGCTGCTGTCGTGACGTGTGCGCGCGTATTTGAGCGCCATTTCCCCATCGAAGTGGTGCCAACCGGCTGTGATATACAGAGGATCGTAGCCGTAAGCGTGATCAGGATAGGTGGGATCATTGATGTCTCTTTCGACGTAAACATCGACGCCACCGATCATATCCACCATGCTGACGAAGGCCTGGAAGTTGAGGCGCACGTGATAGTTGATGGGGACACCCAGGTTGTACTCGACCGTTTCCCGTGCCAGCGCCATGCCTCCTCCGGGATGGTCGTAGAGTTCACCGAGGCGGTGCGCCGCGTTGATACGCTCCTCGTTGTAGCCGGGGATGGGGACCCACAGATCACGGGGAATGGAGAGCACGCCCGCCATCTTCGTGACCGGATCGAGCGTCAGCAGCATCATCGTGTCGGTGCGCGATGCCTCGGTCTCCTCCGGGCGCTGATCGACGCCGAGGAGCAGCACGGTCACGCGCTTTGTGCCCGTCCAGGTCGGTATGACCTGACCGAACTTGTAGTTGACATTTTCGCTGGGGCTGTTGCTGCTTGGCAATCCCGACGCAATGCCCGGCCTGGCCAACATCCCACGCACCCACGAGATAGCAGATACCGCAATCCCTCCGACGATGATCAGGAAGATAATGACCAACATCCCGGTAATCAACGCCGGCGCAGTGTTTTTGCGTTTTCGCCTTACCATTGAACGCCCTTTCTGCCGCATCGATCACAATTATACCATACCTGGAAAACCTAGACCACAAAAGTCTCGAACGACATCCACCCTAACCCGGATGAACCGGAACCAAAAAGCCTTCGATGCCCGTTTTCTTGCCCGTTGTGCAAGGATTGGCGTGGTTAGACCCTAGGGGTGTCACGTGCAACGCGATTGTTAGTCACCAAACCCATCATCAGACTCCAGTAGTCTGATCAACGCCGCCTCCCATTGAGCGATGGCGGTTTCGGTATCATAGCGCGTCTGGATGAAGTGCTGTCCTGCACTGCCCAGCCGCGCGCGCGCTTCGGGATCACGCAGCAGCGCAAGAATCGCTGCCGCAAACTCTTCCGGTGTATCTGCTGCCAGCAGATGCTCGCCCGGCGTCGCGCCGAGGCCGTGGTTGCACACCGAGGTCGCCACCACGGGAACGCCGAGCGCCATCGCATCCACCACCTTCTGCAGCAACCCTCCCGCCACGAGCATGGGCGAGACGAAGACCGTCGCCGCCCGGTACCAGGCGGCCAGATCGTCCACAAAGCCGGTGACGACGCAGTGATCTTTTTCAGCGCGAGCCTGGAGTTCCGCCGGGGGATGCCCGCCGACGATATAGAAGCGTGCGTCAGGCCACGTTTCACGGATGCGCGGCCACACGTGATCGAGAAACCACATCACGCCCGCGAGATTGTGCGCGCGATCCATCGCGCCCACGAACAATAGCGCCGGTGGACCAGGTGGGACGGCGGGCGGCGCATCGGGGCCGGCAGGAACGGCAGGAGCCAGCGGCAGCAGGTGCAGACGGCGCTCGCCGCACACGGGAGCCAGCAATGCACGGTCACCTTCGGAGATGGCGAGGATGAGATCGTGGCGGCGGCAGAGCAGCGGCTCGAACGCGCGAAAAGCCGCAGTCATCGCTTTGGCCCACAGGCGTTTGAGGCCGCGCGCGTGGATCGCCTTCTGCTCCCACATAAACCAGTTCACGTCCTGGGTGCGAAATGACGACGGCGGCAGGCGCAGGCCAAGCAGAACGACGGCGGTCTGGGTGGTTTCAATGTGAACGAGATCGGGACGCAACTCACGCAACGCGCGTTTGGCAGCGCGGCGCAACGCGAGGTAACTGCGCACCAGTGCCAGGGGTCGCCATCCCGGTATGGAACGGTGATGCGGGACCGTGATGACGCGCTCGCATATCGCTTCGACGGCGGGGAGTAGCGCGCGTTCCTCGTCCCGCATCCGCGCGACCAATGCCAGACGGTGTCCCCGCCGGTGCAGCGCCTCCATCAGCCCAAACAACGATTCTCCCCCGGCGTGACCGACCGAGGGAGCGGGGAACTGCTTGTAAATGAAAAGAGTTCGTGCCATCGAAAGGGGCTAGCCAAGCGGCACGGCTACAACGATCATCTCCGGGCGGCTTTGCACCTGTTCGTAGAAGAAGTTAGACACGGCCCGCTCCACGGCGCGCTCTACCTCGCCCGGTGCAGCGCTGCCACGAGTGGCCTGCACGGTTTTGCGTACCACAGGCTGCGCGCGCTCGGTCAGGTCGTCGAGGACTTCCACCGTCGCCAAACCACGCGCGGTGATGCGCGGCTCTCCGATCACCACACCCTGCCGCCGATTGTACGAAAAGACAACGCTGCACACGCCCGCAACGGCCAGCGACTCACGATCCTGTATCACCTGCGGGCTGACGGCGTCGCCCACCAGCGTACCATCCACGAAGACGTAACCGCCCGGCACGCGCTCCCCCACTTCCAGACTATCTTCAGAGAAACGCAGGATATACCCGTTTTCCACCGCGGCGATATTCTGCCGGGGGATGCCCACCTCTTGCGCCAGCAGTGCGTGCTGTTTGAGATGGCGCAGTTCGCCGTGAATCGGCACGAAGAACTTAGGCCGCAAAATATTGAGCAGCATCTTCTGCTCCTCCTGGCTGGCGTGCCCGGAGACGTGGACCGGCGCGACGGGGTGATAAATGACGTTTGCGCCCTTCTGAAACAGGCGATTGATGACGCGATGGACGATCTCCTCATTGCCGGGGATGGTATGCGACGAAAGCACGACCGTATCTCCCGGCACGATGCGCAGCGAAGGATGCCGTCCTGTCGCCAGCCGTCCCATGATTGATCGCGGCTCGCCCTGCGAGCCGGTCGCCATAATCGTCACTTGATGCGGTGGCAAGCGGTTGATGTTCTGCAACGACAGGATCAGATCGTCGGGCACGTCCAGGTACCCCAGACGTCGCGCCATCTTGACGTTTTTGACCATCGTTGTCCCGGCGATGGCGACCTTGCGACCGGCATCGCGGGCCACGTCCATCACCTGCTGGATGCGCGAAATCAGCGAGGCGAACGTGGCGACGATGATGCGCCCCTTGGCCTGGCGGAACACGTCGGCGAGCGCCGCGTTCAGGGTAGACTCCGAGGGCGTCGTGCCGGCTTGATCGGCGTTCGTGCTATCGGCGAGCAGCACCAGTACGCCTCGCTGGTTGAATTCCGCGAGTTTGGCGATGTCGCTTGGCCAGCCGTCCACCGGGGTGTGATCCATCTTATAGTCGCCGCTGTGGACGACCAATCCCAGCGGGGTGTCGATACCCAGCCCGACCGCATCGGGGATGCTGTGGCAGACGTGATACGGTTCGACGGTGAACGGCCCCAGGCGCAGAATGTCGCCGGGTTCCATCGTCTGAAGTTTTACACGCTTCCGCAAGTCTCGGTTGAGCTTGACCTCGATCAGACCACGTGTCAGCTTCGTCGCGTAAACCGGCGCGTTGAACTCCTGCAAGAAGTGCGGCAAAGCGCCGATGTGGTCTTCGTGCCCGTGGGTGATGACGATGCCGCGGATGCGATCTTCTTTGCCCTTGAGGTAGCGGTAGTCGGGGATGATGTAATCCACGCCCGGCATATCGCTTTCCGGGAACATCATCCCCACATCCACGATGAGAATGTTGCGCCCGTATTCGAACACCATCATATTTTTACCGACTTCCCCCAGTCCGCCCAGGGGAACAATTTGTAATTTTTCCATAATATTAACAACCTTGTTTCTAAACTTTCTTGATACTCAATGCCTATCCAAGAATTCGCCGTTGACTCGTCAGAAACACTCGCAGGCACAATTTTCGGATACAGCCCCATACATTACTTTAACATAATCGATAAGCCTGTCAAACAAAATAGACGCTCCCTTGAGTGTCTCTACCTTGGAAACAACTGCATTACGCCTCGTGCACAGGCTGGGTCTGACAAACCGGGCAGAAATACGTACTGCGCTGCCCTTGCACGATACGCTCCACCGCATAACCGCAGCGCGGGCACTGCTCCCCGGCCCGGTCGTAGACGCGGAGATACTCCTGGTGCCGGCCCGTCCCACCGCTTGGATAGGCGTACAGGCCGTCCAGGCTGGTGCCGCCGTTCTCCAAACCGGCGCGCAACGCCGCCACAATCGCCGCGTGCAGGCGTTCCGCCTCCGCCGCGCTCAGCGTCCCGGCGATGCGCTGCGGGTGAATCCCGGCCTGCCACAGGGCTTCGCTCGCATAGATGTTGCCCAGCCCGGCGATGAAGCGCTGGTTGAGCAAAAGACGTTTGATCTCCCCTCGGCGCTGCGCCAGATGTGCCGCCAGCCATTGCGGGGTGAAATCCGCCGAAAGCGGCTCCGGCCCCAGGTCGCCGGTGATCTCGCGGGGATCGTCCACCAGGTAGAAGCGCCCGAACTTGCGCGGATCGATGTAGACGACCCACGCACCATCGTCCAACTGCCAGCGCAGACGCGCGTGCTTCTCCCCGCGCGCGGGGGCGTCGTCGCCGGGGCCATCACGGCAGACGGCGAATTTGCCGCTCATCCGCAAATGCGTCAATACCGTCTGCCCGGTGGAAAGCGCGGTCTGGATGTACTTGCCGCGCCGGTCGACGTTCGTCACGCGTGCGCCGGTCAACGCGGCGCAAAAGGCTTCGGGATCAGGGCGATCTACCGTTCGTGCCCAGAGGACCTCCACACGAGTGATGGTCTGTCCGGTGAGCACCGGCGCCAGGAGACGGGCGATGGTTTCAACTTCGGGGAGTTCGGGCATAGATTGAGCTAAATTCACCACAGAGACACGGAGGACACAGAGGAAATGTTAAAAACTCTGTGAACTCTGTGTCTCTGTGGTGTGTTCACTGTTATTGTGGGTTAACGCGGGTAACCGTAGCGCGATTCGTAGCGCTGCATCACAATGTTGAAGTGCGTTTGCTCCGCGCCCGCCAACTGCAAAAAGAGCTTCTTCGCTTCCGGGTCTTTGGCGATTTGCGCGCTGTTGTGGTATAGCTTGAACGACTTATCCTCCACGCCGAGCGCGAAGAGCAGCGCGTCCTCCTCAGAGGGATTGGGCGGCAACTCGGCCAAGACCTGCTTTTCAGGCGGGAAAACGACCGAAACGGCGTCGATGACCTCAACAGTAGCCATTTCGGGAATCATAGACCAGTCCTTACCCGCTTCGAGCGCCAGATATTGGCGTTCAATGTAATTGTAGTGATCGACCTCATCAGCGGCTAACCGCTTGAACATCGCCGCCGCTTCCGGATCGGTCATGTGCTCTGCGATAGTCTCGTAGAACTTACGCCCATCGCTTTCCAGTTTCATGGCCTCGACCAAGACATCCATCAATTCCATAGTTTACCTCCCGCTTTTAATAAGATTTACATATCCATTATATCACAAAAAGCAAAAGAGCCGAGATCAACCCGGCTCTTTTCTTAAAGACGACGCCTAACCCGGACAAATCGGAACTAAGCGTTCGTAAAAGTATAACGTCCCGAAGACTGTCATCCCGAAGCGCAGCGAGGGATCACGTTCCGCTTAACCTGGAATCTCGTTTCTTGCTGAGCCTTACTCGACAGCAACGAGATTCTTCACTCCGCGCCGCTGCTTCGCAGCGGTCCGCACCGTTCAGAATGACAGCGTGCGGCAGGAACTTATTCTTTTACAGACCCTAAGGAGCCTTCAACGCCCGTTTTATTGCTCGTTGTGCAAGAATCTACGTGGCTAGGCCTACTCAATGGTGCAAATCGCACCGGGCTGCTTAACGCGCAAAGCCAGCGTCTCCATAATGAAGAAGAGGTGTTCAAAATTGGCAGTTTCAACAAAACCCGTAGCAATGTCCAGTCCAACCGCCAGATCAACGTATTGTGGTTGCGCCGCGATGATCAGCGCCTTGTCCTGCGGGACCGATGGTGAGGCGAAGACGCCGCCCGTGGCTTGCTTCTCCAATAACTCAACCTCGAGGATACCGCGCCGCCCGTAGACGCGCTGAAGCTTGGTGTACAGCATAGGGTGCATGGCGACAAAGTACGGCGGGTAGAAGCCCTCCGAGACCAGCTTGGTGGTAGCGGCCGAGACGTCTGCCAGTGCCTGCCCATCCTCGTTCCAATCGCTAAGTGGAAGCGTTTGCCGTCCGGTAACGTTGAGCAATCCTTCAATACCCTCATCTGCATCACCGCTGAAGAGTAGCTTATCTTCAGCCAATGCCAACTGCGTCGCCGCTGCGGCGATAGGTGCAGTATCGAACGGCTGACCCGCGTTCATCAACTCCAGGTCTTTGGCAGTGATGATAAATTCCTTTGTCAACGTATGCATCGTCAACTGTCGAGCGATTTTAGCACGCACGGGTTCACCATCTGTACCATTGTAGGTATACAGCGGAACGATGTACGCGCCATATCCCAACGGGCCGTACAGGTCGAGGATCCGCCGCCCTACGACGACGCGACCAACCACCTCACTGACCGTGGCGTCGATCAACTGCCATTGCGCGTCGGTGAGTGGAGCGTCATTGCGCATAAGAATGTTTTCCATAGTAAACTCCTTTCTAGGTAAGTCTATAGTCGAAAGTCCAAAGTCAGGTCATTACGAATCACGCATCACGACTTACGTTTGAGCGTGCCGATGGTCCACACTTTGGTTGTAGAATTGGTAGCCGGCTCAGTGACCGGCTTGAGCCGTTTGAGCAACCGTCCGAATAGGCTCTCGTGATAGAGCTCTTGCCCGCGCGCATCGTCGATGACGCCCTTCGCCCCGGGATCGACCATCTGCTCGACGAACTGGCCGTACATTGCGGCAGTCTCCGTTTCAAGATCAATGTCGGCTTCCAACATCGCCTCGGGGTCTGCGGGCAACGTCAACGGGTGATGTGTGAGGGGCATTTCTTCGCCGCTCTCAAACAACTCTTCGCCAAACCACCCCATGTGCTGCATTTCGTTGATGGCCTGCATCTTCAACTGGCTGGAGATTTCCTCATCCGTATCCATCGTCAAGAACGAGTGAACGAGGTATTGCAGGATCGCCGCATACTCGTGGTTCACGCCCCACTCTAGGGCCTCTTTGTCGACGGACGCCATCGCCTCAAGTTCTTCCGCGGATGCTTCGACGGATTCTTCCGCCGCTTCTTCAGCGGGCGCTTCTACCGCTGACGTCTCAGTCTTATCGACGAAATGTTCGAAATCCCCGTGATGGCGGCGCTCGTCGGCGAGGATGTGCTCGATGTCAGCGCGCAGGTCAGGATCATCGATCTGCGTGAGGTAACCTTCGTACATAGCGATAGCCCGCTCTTCCGCTGCGACATCGCGTTCCATCCATTCCGGAGCCGTCGTGCCAGCCAGGTCAGTGAACCCGCGATCTGTGGGTGGTTGGCCGCCGAGCCGCACGATCCACCGTGAAAGCATCCAGAGATGGCGCATTTCCTCCCGGGCGATGCCCTCGATTTCGCAGGCCAGCTCGCCCTCACCCATCATATAAGCGTGACGCAGGTACTGGATCAAGGCCGCGTGTTCATCTTTCACCGCCGCCTCTAGCATTTGGATCAAACCAGCATTGTCTGTTTGTGGCATAGTAACCTCCTCAGGCTGACGGTAGCCGGGGATTCTCTCCCCTGTCTACTGTCTACGTTTGCCGTCTACTCAACTTTCAGTTCCTGGCCGTTTTCCCACAACCCGTGGATGTTGCAGAGTGAGGTAGCGATAAGAGTGCCGGGGCCGTTCACCGTGACCGAGCATTTTGCCAAAGGGTTGGTCCAGACGGGGCCAGAGTCGGCGCCCTGCGCCGATGCACCGTGCGCGGAGAAATCGAAGTGGCCCACCTGATAGATGAACTTGTCGCCCTCGGGCTTGAAGTACAGCTCCATCCAGTTGATGTGGTGCGCGGTAGTGTTGGGATGGGGAATTTCCTTCCCGATGCTGAGCTTGACCACAAACGGTTCACCTGGCTTAACGACTTCTGGGGCTTCGATCACTGGGGCGTGCTTTTCCTTCTTCCAATCCGCCGTTTGAATAGTATCACCGAATTTCATGGTTATGCCTCCTTTGCATACAGTAAATAGTAAACGATACTGGAGGCGGCGTTATCCGCCGCTCATCTTTGGTATAGACTATAGTCTACTACCTACAGTGCAAAAAAGCAAGGCAAACAAGACACGAAAATCTTACGACGAATCTCCCGCTCAGAACCTAACCCGGGTTAACCAGAACCAAAAGAAACCTCAATGCCCGTTTTCTTGCTCATTGTGCAAGGATTTGCGTGGTTATGCCTTATCCGGAAATTCGCCGGTGACGCACCCGAAACGCTTGCAAACACAATTCTCGGATGGAGTCTTACTCAAAGCAACCCGGCGACGCATGCGGCGACTTGCTCCAGAAAAGCGTTGTCGGCGTCGGTGAACGGCGCGAGCGCGTGGGAGTCGATGTCGATCTCGCCGACGACCGCGCCGTCCTTGAAGATGGGGACGACGATCTCCGATTTGACGTGCGGACTGCACGAAAGGTAGTTCGTCTCCTGCGACACATCCTGGATCACGAACGTCATTTCCGTGTCGGCGGCTTGCCCGCAGATGCCCTGCCCGAAGGCGATGCGCGTGTGTTCCGTCGGCGCGCCGGCGAACGGCCCCAGCACAAGCTCACGCTCGCGGGCCGGATCGACCAGGTAGAAGCCCACCCAATCGTAGTGCGCGACCTCCCGTTCCAATAGCGCACAGATCGCGTCCAGTTTCTCGTCGCGTGCGCTAACTTCAGAGGTCACAATCTCGCGAACGGCGGTCAAAAGTGTTGCAAAGTCCTGGTTTGTCATCGTGTCAGTTCTCCTTCTGAAAGATTGGTAATCGGTAACTGGTAACCGGTAATCGGTGAAGCGCTTATCACCAATTACCGGTTACCAGTTACCGCTCCCCTCTGCCTCCGCCGTGCTTTCATCCGCTCGCGGATGCCGCGCATTTCCATTTCGACCGCCCAGGCCAGCATCTCCGGGCGCGGTGCAGCAAGTAGGGGCCACGGGGACAGCTCCCGCGCGCGCAGCACGGCATTGGCGGCCTTGATGCTGGTGACACACGCGCGCTCCATAAACATCGCCGGGTTCGAATCGCGCACCCAATCCCCGCAGCAGAAGAGGGTGGGCCAGGGGGTGACGACACCGAGGTGTTCCTCTGGCCTGCCGGCATGTAGAAGGGTGTGCGTCGCGTCGTTGCGCGTGACGGCGGCGTGCAAAACGTGGCCTTTCAGTTCCGGCCACGCGCGGGTCGCGTCGGTGATGGCGTGGGCGAGCAGCGCCGCGTCGGGCTGCGCCAGCAACTCCGGCGGCCCGTAGACGTGCGCTTCGAGCGCGCTGCCGCCCGTCGCCCGCCCCCAGCGGATGTAGTCCTCGTAGATGCGGTGCAGCCAGAAGAAATTGTCGAGAACGAAGTCCCCGGAGAACAGGCCAGCTTCCGCGCCCGGACGCTCCGGTGCGCGGGTGAACCAGAGGCGGATCACGGCAGAGGGCCACCCGCCGGGCAGGCGCAAGCCTTCAGCCTGAGAGGCCGTGCCGGGGCTGGTACGGAGCAGCGTTTCGGCTGCCGGAGCGTCCGTCGCCAGGATAAGCTGCGGCGTGGTGAGCACGTAAGGCGCTCCGTCGTCCGAGTCCACCGTCACCTGCCACCCTGCCACCGTGCGTGCCAGGTGTGTGACCCGCGCACCAAGCGTCACCTTGCCGCCATAATCTTCCAGCACGCGCAGCAGCGGCGCGATAAGGGCGCGGGCGCTGTCGGTGGGGAAGTAGGAGAAAGCCCACGCATCCCGCCGTCTCAGGGTGTAGAAGCGCAGGAACGCGAAGAAGCCGGAAGCCGGGATTTGATCGGGGGTGGCGGGGAGCGCATTGCGCGACAGCCCGGTGAAAAGCGAAGTCATATCCGGCGACCAACCTTTGCACACGTCGGACAACGTCATGCCGTACAGGGGCTGGTCTTCGGCCAGCGGGTCGATGGAGAGCGCCGCCATCAGGGTGACGAACACGCGGAAGAGCGAGGCGAAGTTGCGCACACTCAACATCGTCCAGAAGCGCGGGCGGGCGAACATGCCCAGGTAATGGAACGGTGCGGGAATCCAACTGTTGCGGATCGCGCTGCCGATATTGGCACGACGCACGCGAGGACCGTGGGCGAGCAGCCACGCCTCTTCCTGCGCGGGGACGAGCACCGGGCGGATGCGATGGCGCACGAGCATCGCCTGGAGGTTGCGGTACGGCGACCACACGCCGTGGACGCCATGCTCGCCGCCGAAGCGCCACGTCTGCCCCGCGTGCTCGAAGGCGATCTCCGGCCCGGCCTTGAGCCGCCCGCCGGCGTGCTGCGGATCGGCCTCCAGCACCAGCGGGCGCAGGCCGCGCTCCGCCAGGTGCAGCGCCGCCGTCAGCCCGGCAAGGCCCCCACCGATGATGATCGTGTCATGTGGTGCGGTTGTCATAGGGAGTTACTCTCGACGCAAATTGCGTGAATGTCTACATTCGCAGATTTGTACACGGATGAACACGGAAAACACGGATTTTTAAGAAAAAAATCCATAGAATCCGTGAGATCCGTGTACTCTTATCCCGGCGCATAGGTGGCGATGCCCCCTTGCCGGGCGGCTTTGTAGCGCAGCAATTCCGCCAGCAGCGACCAGGGACGGGCCTGCATAAGCGAAGGTTCCACGTAGCATTGCTGGTAGCAACTACCGCACGTCGATGGCGGCGCGCCGTAGACATCCGTCGCACGCTGCACAGCCCGGTTCCAGTTGCCGATGTCGAGCAGGTTCACGTCACGCCCGCCGTGAGCGTCGCCCTCGCGCTCGATGGGGCGGCAAGGATAGGCCAGGCCACCGTCGGGCATCACGCGTGGAGCCAGCATTGGGTAGCAGGCGTAGGGATCGAAGTTCCACAACATCCGCAGATAGGCCATGCTGCCGAGCACCGGCGCGCCCTTGCGCTTCCGGGCGATCATCCGCCCGACGAAATGCCGGTAGTCCTCCGAGACGAGCAGTTCGTAACGCGGCCAGTTGTTCACCGATTGCGGCGAGAACGAGAAGAGTGCCTTGTGCGCGACACACCAGTCCAGCACGCTTTCCACCTGCGCGAGTGTCTCCGGCGTGACGACGCAGTTGAGCACCAGGCGGAAGCCATCCGCTTTCTGGCGCTGCGCTACAGCCGCCACGTTGTCGAGGATAGTCTGCGCCGTGCCCGGTTCCGCGCGGATGGTCTGATCCCACAACGCCGGGCTGGTGGCATCCACGCTGACCATGAGCCGGTCGAGCAGCGGGAGCACATCCAGGCGCTCGCGGAGCAGCGCCGCATTGGTCAGCAGCGTGATGTGACGAAAGCGCAGGTCGCGGCGGGCGTAGGCCAGCAGTACCGGTAGATCGGGGTAGAGCAGCGGCTCCCCACCGGTGAGGATGAGGTGGCTCGTCCCCTGGCGGATGACGGCGAGCAGGCGTTTGGCGTCATCCAGCGGCAGCGGGGCAGGCTGTTCGGCGTTGCGCCGCGCGCCGAAGTCTTCGCAGTAAACGCAGTTGAGGTTGCAATGTGTGGTGACGCAGTATGCAATAACCAACGGGCGCACCGGCGTCGCCGCGATGGCCATGCGCGCGAGGTTGATGGCGTAATTCGTCCAGGTGTGGCTCATAGAGGGGCTTGTTCTTGGTCAGCAGATTGAGCAGATTTTTTGTCAACTTAAAGTCCAATCTGCTCAATCCGCTTAATCTGCTGATAAAAAAGTCCACACCCATGCTATCGCTCAGGTGTGGACATTCCGCGTCGAAGCGTCTCGCCTAGTCCAGTGGCTCGAAATCGTCCTTGGTGGCGCCGCAATCGGGGCACGTCCAATCGTCGGGCAGGTCCTCGAAGGCCGTTCCCGGCTCAATCCCGTTATCGGGATCGCCCTCTTCGGGGTCGTACACGTAACCACACACGACACACTCGTATTTTTTCATGGCAAACCTCCTAGAAAAAGTCTGATAGTCTTTAGTCCGGTAGTCGGATAGTCAAACTCTATCATTGCGTCATTATATGCGGGTCAAACCGCGCGTCAAGCCATAATCCGCAAAGGCCACTCCCCTTGCTTGTCGGCGATGTAGGCTTCGCGGTGACGGGCGAACGCGGCATCCAATTGCGAGAGCGGGACAGCGTGCCCGTTCAGCAGCACCGGCGGATCGACCGCACGTACTTTGGGCAATGCAAACAAATCGGGATGCGCGGGATCGCGGACGAAATCCACGTCGCGTCGCAGCAGTGCCAGCCATCGCTGGATGACTGGCGCGCCGGCAGCGCGAACGCGCTCGAACAAATCGGCGTCGATCCCGGCAAAATCGGCTTCGGCGATGACGCCGAGTTCCAACGCCGCGCGCAGCGCCTCGGCCATGACCGCGTACCACCCCACCTCCTGCACCGAGCACCAGCACACGTCGTCCAAGCGGATGAACTGCTCGCCGAGCCACCGGGCCGCGTCCAGGTCATCCACCACGATCCGGCCTTCCCAGACGCATAGATGCGCCAGCAAAGAGCGTGCATCCGCAGCAGAGAACGTGCCGACATCCACCGTCCCGTCGCGCAGGAAGTAATCCAGCCGGTCGGCGCAGAGCCAGGGCAGCGGTTGTTCGAGCAGCGCGAAATTCTCCGCCTCGGAGACGTAGCGCCAATCCAGCCCGTGCCGCGCGCAGATGGCGGGGATCTCGGAGCCTTCCAGCATCTCCTCGCGGTGCTCTTCGTGGTAGGTGTGGGCGTGATTGGGGAAGACGAAGTCGATGACGTGGGAGAACGCCGTGTGCGGGACGTCGTGGAGCAACCCGGCGGCCTGTTCGACGGGGTCCGCGCCAAGCAGACGCAGCAATGATGCCGCGCCCAGGCTATGGTCGAGACGCGTCGTCGCGCGCTCCGGCTTGATGAAGGCGGTGATGCCTCCCTGATAGATTGCCTTGAGCCGCTGCACCGCGTCGGCGTGGTACAAATCAACGAATAACGGCTCGGTGAAGATCACATCGCCGTAAACGGGATCATGGATAGTGATCGGTGTCAAAGTCTATCTCCCTTTTGCAGTTTTTAGGTCTGGCCCACGCCTATTCTACCCGCTAAATGGGAATCGCAAAACGCGGTGATCACTGGTGATTACCCAGATCTCACCGCAGAGCACGCTGAGACCGCGGAGAGATATAATAAAGCTTTCTCTGCGCACTTTGCGCCCTCTGCGGTGAATAAATTACGCGTGTCTTGCAACCTGTGGGTAATCACCAAATCACCAGGGTGATCATACTTGCCAAAATTCCGGCCTGTAGTATAATCCCCCCTGCACGCGGGCTTAGTTCAGCGGTAGAATGTCTCCTTGCCAAGGAGAAGGTCAAGGGT
>JBNGDO010000142.1:0-13780 GCA_049975385.1 Anaerolineae bacterium
CCGGTTCCTCCACCAGGAAAGAAGTGTAGGGCGTGATGATGCCGTAGCGCAGGCTCAAATTGACGACGGCGCTGATCCACTCCTCCTGCTCTCCGTGGAGGCGGATTTGTGTCAACAGATAACCGATTTTGCGCGCGGCCCATAGCCTGGGGATGAAGTCCTTGCCGGTGGATGCGGTGAAGTTCCCGCCGTAAGTGTGCGTCTCGCGTTGGCCTTCGACCTCGCCGCTCAGCGTGATGGTCTGTGCGCCCGAGCCGCGGTAGCGCCCGGCGACGATGAGCTGCGTTCCCGCGTACAGGTCGGGCAGTGGGGTGGGATACAAATCGTAGGTCTGCACGCCGCCGAAATCCAACGCGATGTCCGTCAGCACCGGGCTTTGGATGCGCCCGTAGAAGGCCGAAACTTTCTCGTCGATGCGCTCCTCCGGCGCGACGTAGGCTGGAACACCCCGGTGGTCGGCGGCGAGTTGGTCGAGGAACAGCGTGTTCACGTCGTAGCCTACGCCAAAGGGGAAAATACGCGCCGAGGCGGGCGCTTCTTGCGCCAGCGTGCCCAGGAGTGTATTGTCATCCACGATGCCCTCGGTTGCCATCCCATCGGTGAGGAAGACGACGACGGTGGGCCGTGTTCCGTCCGCCTGGGCCAGCGCCTCAGAAAGTCCAAGGTAGATGTTCGTCCCGCCGAGTGCCTCGAGGTGGCGCACCCACTCGATGGCAGCGTTTGCTTCTTGCGGCCCCTGCATGGTCGAAGCATACACCCGCGCCCCGCTGCTGAAGGCCACGACATTGAAGCGGTCTTCGGGATTCAAATGCCTGAGGATGTAAGCGAGCGCGTCCTGCGCCTGCTCCAGTTTCTCGCCGTCCATCGACCCCGACGTGTCCAGCACCAGCAGGATATCTCTGGGCAGCACGCGGCGCGTCTCGGTTTCCAGGGCCGGGGTGAGCATCAGCAAGAAGAAGCCGTCTTCGTCGCCAGTTTGATACGTGAGCAGGTTTGCGCCGATGTCGCGCGAATCTTCGCGCTCCGTCGTTGCGCTGGCGTACAGCTCGAAGTCCCGGTCGGGGAAGACGTCGTTGGCCTCGTAACTGAGTGTGGCGTGATATGCACCTTCTCGGGTGATCACCACCTCGTTCTGGTGACTGGGGGAATAGACGGCCCGCAGCGGCGTCTGCGACGTCAGGCTCACGTAGACGCTCACCTGTTCCAGCGGCAACGCGGAGAATCGCTCGGTGTTGAGCGGATAGCGATAGTGCAACATCCCCTCGTCGAGTGAGAGGATTTGTGTGTATTCTAGTTGGATACGGCGTTCTTCTCCGGCGGGGATAGGGAAGATGCGCGCGCGGACGGTGTCGCGTCCGATGTATTCCAGCAACGCGGGATCGCGCTGTCGCCGTACATAGTCCTCGTAAATCTCACGCGCCTTATCCGCCGGAAGGATTTCACCCTCGATGGGTTGCCCATCCACCCACATCACAAAGTGCTGCACCACCGCACCCGGCGGTAGCGGGAAGACGTAAGTGCCTTCCGCAGCCATTTTGCCGTCGTTGCGGAAGACCTGATCTACCTTCGTTGTCGCCACCTGATCTTCAATGGTTACCGTCACGCGATGATAGCGGCTCGTCAGCCACGGCGTCCAGTGGGGCGGCGGTTCGATGGGCGGATCGATGATGATGATCCCATCGGCCAACACCGGACTTGCGTGCAGCACAATCGCCATCAACAAAATGAGCGCCATTAAATGCTTTCTCATTGGTGCCTCCTTGTCTGCGATATGGAGTTAGGAGTAAAGAGTGACTGGACTTACGTAACTGGTTACTCATTACTCGTTACTCATTACCCTTTAGACGTTACCAGATAGACGAAGGTTCCAAACAGGGTTGTGCCTTCCGTTAGCCAGAGTATAATACGGATGTGACAACGAACGGGGGTGCGCGAGCAGCTTTTTGGCAATGGGGATGCCTGGCCTTGTTAATCGGCGGCATTCTCCTCGTTATCCTGACCGGGATGTGGCTCTTTTCCAGGCCATCGTCGCAGCCATCAGGCACACGCCCCACGGCCATTGTTTGGACGGCATCGCCTACGCCCACATCGACGCCCACGCCAACGCCAACACCTATGCCACAGCCTACGCTGCCGCTCTCACCGACCGAGATCGGGGTGGGGGTGCGGGTGCAGGTGAGTGGGACGGGTGTGGCAGGTCTCAGTATCCGTGCCAGCGCCGGCACAACCGCCGAGCGTTTGAGCGTCGCCGCTGAGGGCGAAACCTTTATCGTCGCCGCCGGTCCGGCGCAAGCCGATGACCTGACGTGGTGGTTTCTGCGTGACGAGGCCAACCCGCAGCGTGAGGGCTGGGCCGCCGCCAACTACCTGATCGTCGCGCCGTAGTTGAACAGGATGGGCAGGATTGTCCTGAGTTTCTGTCCGTTAACTTTATCATCCTGGAAATCCTGTCAATCCTGTCCGAAATAAAAATACCCTGAGCCATTGTGGAGCAGACATGGATCAAGAAACTGTCCTTCGCGCTGAGAAACTCCGGGAAGAGATCAATTATCACAACTACCGCTATCACACACTTGATAGTCCACTGATCAGCGACGCGCAGTTCGACGCCCTTGTGGACGAGCTTCGTACACTTGAGGCCGCCCATCCCGAGCTGATTACACCGGATTCGCCCACCCAACGCGTGGGGAGTGCACCCGCCGAAGGTTTTGTGAAAGTCGAACACCCCGCGCCGATCCTCAGCCTGGACAAGGCGTCCAGCCGCGCGGAACTCTTCGCCTGGCATATCCGCATCAGTAAACTGCTGCCTGAAGATACGCCACCGCTTGCCTATACCGTCGAACCAAAATTCGATGGGTTGACAGTCGTGCTGCATTACCGCGATGGACAACTGGTGCTTGGCGCAACGCGCGGCGATGGCCAGGTCGGCGAGGATATCACCGCGAACTTGCGTACAGTTAAGACGTTGCCCTTGCGCATCCCCGTGGATCCTGATGGAGCACAGCCCCCGCCGTACCTGGTGGTGCGCGGTGAGGTGCTGATCCTGCTCGAGGATTTCGATGCGCTCAACGCGCGGTTGGTCGAGGCCGGCGAGTCACCGTTCGCCAACCCGCGCAACGCCGCCGCCGGTTCGCTGCGCCAGCTCGATCCGGCGGTCACCGCGCAGCGGCCCCTGCATCTCTATGCTTACAGCATCGTCGTGGCGGCTGGGCCTGTGCCGGAGACGCAACAGGGGACGCTAGACTACCTGCGTGCCCTGGGCTTTGCCCAACCGGACGAGATCGCATTTTTCGACGAGGGCGCTGGCGATCAGCGCTTGGACGCTGTTGCCGATTACTGCGAGCAGATGCCCGCGCGTCGCGATACCCTCCCCTACGAAGCCGACGGCCTTGTGGTCAAAATCGATGACCTGGCGACGCAGGCGGCGTTGGGCGTCGTTGGAGGACGTCCACGCGGCGCGGTCGCTTACAAGTTCCCGGCACAGGAAGCGACCACGATGCTCGTGGACGTGGAGTTCTCCGTGGGGCGGACGGGCGTTATCACGCCCACGGCGCTGCTGGATCCGGTTCCTATCGCCGGGGTGACGGTGGGGCGTGCCTCACTCCACAACTTCGACTTTATCGCCGAGCGCGACATCCGCATCGGTGATCGCGTATTGGTCAAGCGCGCGGGGGATGTGATCCCCTACGTCGAAGGGCCGATCGTCGATGTGCGCGATGGCAGCCAGCGCCTTATCGAACCGCCGTCCACCTGTCCCGCGTGTGGCGACCCTATCGTCCATCCCGAAGGTGAGGCCGGTGTCAGCACGGTCGCCTACTACTGCATCAACGCCGCGTGTCCGGCCCAACTGGTGCAAAAACTCACCTACTTCACTCATATACTCGACATTGAGGGTTTGGGGGAACGCACCGCTGTCCAATTGGTTGAGCATGGCATGGTTGAAGATCCCGCCGACCTCTACTTCCTCACGAAAGAGGCGTTGCTCGCGCTGGAGGGCTTCGCCGACAAGAAAGCTGACAATCTACTTGCTGCCATCGCACAGGCCAAAGATAGGCCCTTCGATCGCGTTTTGGCGGCGCTCGGCATCCGCGGAGTGGGGACAACGGTTGCGCAGGTATTGGCGGAAGCGTTCCCTACGTTGGATGCACTGGCAGAGGCGTCCCCCGAGGTTATCGCTTCCGTGGAGGGCCTTGGTCCGATCACGGCACAGAACATCCTCACGTGGTTTTCCCACGACCACAATCACGCGATGGTGGAAAAGCTGCGTCAGGCTGGGGTGAAGCTGGCTGCGGAAAGCAAACCCGTCGTGGAGGGCGAACAGCCGCTTGCGGATCTTACCTTCGTCATCACTGGGACGCTCTCGCTTCCCAGGAACGATGTCAAGGCGTGGATTGAGTCACTTGGGGGCAAGGTTACCGGTTCGGTCAGCCAGAAGACAAGTTATCTCGTCATTGGAACCGATCCTGGCGGCAGCAAGTATAATCGCGCGCAGGCGCTCGACACTCCACTGCTCACTGAGGAGGAACTTTACGCGCTTGCAGGTACGCACCCGTCCTCAGATCAATAGGGGGCACTTGCGTCCCAGGAGCACTTGCGTCCTTTTCCCGTTGCGGGTATCATTAACATAGGTCGTGCTGAACATTTGGACTCTATCCGAAATTGTGCCTGCGAGCGTTTCTGGTGCGTCAACAGCGAATTTTTGGATAGGTTCTTAATCTGTAATTTGTAACCGTCTTTTAGGAGGAACCATGGGACTTTTAGGAACAGGAGATATGGGTTCACCGCTTCAGAAACATGAAGTTCACATTGCCACTGATCTGCTCTGGGTCACTGGCGAGATGGAGACAATGGGCAATCCCCATAACTATATCAACCAGGATGGGATGGACTTCATTCGCGTTGACGATCCGCACATTGCGCCTTGGTCCTTCTCGGGCCTGCCTTCAAGCCACGCCCCATCGATTGTTATGGCTCGTGAGCGTACCCAGTTTTTGATGTTTCTTCATGAGGCATCGCTAGAGGAATTTCGCTCCGCGCCGAGGATTGAGACGCTGACTTTGCATTTGCCGCTTGCCATCATCCATGGGAAAGCGCCGTTTCTCAGCGAGGCGAAACTCCATAACTTCCTGGATTTCTGGAAGGGTGTCTTCGTTCCCATAATTGAGGCTGAAGTTTATTACCTTGCCGATAGCTCAAGCCAACTGCCCGCACAATCGCCTTTGGTCTACATTAACCGTTACATTATGCAAAGCTATATCGAGGGCTGACCAGAGCTAACCTCACTATGCGCGTTCCTGATGGGAGGGAGTGCCCCTACTACGACGGCGGCTACTATCGCCGGGCAGCGGCTAAAGAGCGCTGTCATTTGTTGGATGGAAAGCCCGACGCGAAGCGCTGGACATCGGCGTTGTGCCGGCGTTGCATTGCTCCCGACATCCATCGTGCCAACGGCTGTGCGAATATGATCCTGCACGCCCGGGTTGGCAGGGGCGGATGGCGCTTCTGGGAGATCCGCCGCGTGCACATTTGGGCCACCTGCACGCGCAGCGGTACCGTGGTCGAAGATCCCTATCGCGGTTGTGGATTGTGCCATGACCCCCTTACATTTGTCGTTGGCCCAGACTAGGGATCAGGTATTAGGCATTGGGGATTAGGAACCAGGGCTTAAGGATTGTGGGGATCAGCCCCAATCCCGATTTACCAATCCCTAATCCCCAGTTACCAATCCCTAATCACCAATCCCACATTAACTATTGCTGAGGAGTAAATGTTATGAACCATGATCCTATACGCATTGGTGTCATCGGAGGTTCGGGACTATACCAGATGGAGGGCCTGGAGGACGTCCACGAGATTCGCGTGTCCACGCCTTTCGGTGACCCCAGCGACGCCCTCATCGCCGGGCGCATCGAAGGGGTGCCGGTGGTCTTTCTGCCTCGTCATGGACGCGGGCATGTTCATACACCCACCGAGGTTCCCTATCGCGCCAACATCTACGCGCTGAAGCAACTTGGCGTTGAGAAGGTCATCAGCATCTCTGCGTGCGGTTCGTTGCGCGAACATTTGCATCCTGGTGACATCGTTGTGCCCGATCAGTTGTTCGACTTTACCAAGAATCGCACCAGTTCATTTTTCGGTGAAGGATTGGTCGCCCATGTCTCGGTGGCGGATCCGTTCTGTCCGGCGCTTTCCGCACTGCTATTCGACGCTTTGGTTGCCGCTGGCGGGACTGTGCATCGTGGCGGTACCTTCATCACCATCGAAGGCCCGCGTTTCAGCACTAAGGGCGAGAGCCTCGTCTACCGCCAATGGGGGATGGACATCATCGGGATGACGGCTTCTCCTGAAGCGTTCCTGGCCCGTGAAGCCGGCATGTGCTACGCGACGATGGCGCATATCACGGATTACGATGTCTGGCACGAGAGTGAAGAACCCGTCACCGTGGAGATGGTGGTGCAGGTTCTGCATCATAACATCGGGCTGGCACAGCAGGCGCTCCTGCTGTTGGTGCCACGCCTGGTCGAAGTGCCCATAGAATGTACGTGTGCTAGTGCTTTGGACACGGCACTGATCACCGCTCGCGAGTACATCCCGGCAGCAACCCTGGAGAAACGACGCTTGTTGGTGGAGGCGCTCCTGGACTAAATGAGTACTCAACCTATTCGTAGGCGTTGGCGACTGCCTACGATCATCAAACTCGAAAACTTATTGGTTGCCATCCCTGTCTGTTTTGTTTTTCTCGGCGCGGCTATGCTTTACTTTGCCGCGCCGATGCCGTCACTTACCCTGCAACGCTTGACCGCACTGGTTATGGGGTGGTTGGGCATCTGGGGGGCGACCTATGTCCTGCTGCGCCGCAAACTCCCCGGTGCGGACCCCTTTCTGATACCGCTTGCCAGTCTACTCACGGGATGGGGCCTACTTCTTTTAGCGCGGATGGCTCCATCTTTTCTGCCGCGGCAGATTCTCTGGCTCGCCATAAGTTGCGGTGCGCTGTGTGCCGTAGCTTTGATCCCTACCTTGCCTCGTCTGCTACGGCGTTACCGTTATACGCTCCTCGCTGCGGGATTGTTGCTGCTCGCTGCGACGCTCTTCTTTGGTGTGAACCCCTCGGGATACGGCCAGGAGTTGTGGTTGGGCGCGTTTGGCGTCTACTTTCAACCCTCAGAACTGCTCAAACTCCTCCTGGTGATCTACCTGGCATCT
The DNA here is from genome assembly GCA_049975385.1 of Anaerolineae bacterium. GTDB lineage: Bacteria > Chloroflexota > Anaerolineae > B4-G1 > SLSP01 > DSWT01. Next base: position 7,207 of record JBNGDO010000142.1, read on the forward strand.
TACCTCTCAGATCGGCGCGACCTTTTACAGCAGCAGGGCCGCGGCAAGGCATTGTGGATGGCAACCCTCGGTCCTATGGCGACGATGGTGGGGTTGGCGCTGCTATTGTTGGGGTGGCAGCAAGACCTGGGGGCAGCGCTGCTCTTCTACCTTACGTTTGTCGCTATGCTTTACCTGGCGTGGGGTAGAGGCTGGCACGTCGTCGCCAGCTTGCTGCTGTTCGTTCCAGTAGTGCTGGTGGGCTATTGGCTTTCGGCCCGTGTTGCACTGCGGGTGAGTATCTGGCTTGATCCCTGGGCGCCGGGACAGGCCGACCGTGCGTTCCAGATTTTGCAGTCACTCTACGCTTTCGCCGGTGGTGGGGTGGTGGGGCAGGGGCTGGGGCAGGGTTTGCCTACGCTCATTCCCGCTGTTCACACCGACTTCGTTTACGCTGCCCTTGTGGAAGAATTCGGGCTGGTTGGCGGGATGGCCTTGTTGCTGTTGTTTGCTCTGCTGGTCTACCGGGGCATTCTACTGGCGCAGCGGGCTTCTGTTTCAGGCAGCGGTGCACCCTTTGAGTCGCTGCTGGCAGGTGGGATCGCGGCGTTGTTCGCCATTCAGACGTGGGTCATCATGGGAGGAAACGCCAAACTCATCCCGATTACCGGTGTCACCTTGCCCTTTCTCAGCTACGGCGGCTCATCGCTGCTTACGGTCTTCATTGCTACAGGCTTGTTATTGAACATTTCCGCCCCACATCCGGAACCGATCACACTCACGCTTTCCCCTACGAGTGTGCCCTTGCATCGAACGGCGGGGCGTTTGGGGAAGGCGTTGTTGTGCTTGTTGGGAAGTATTGCACTCGTCACCGGTGTGTGGACGGTGCTCCGCGCTGATGAATTGCGCGATTACGTGACCAATCCGCGCCGTATCCTGGCCGAATCTCGCATTCAACGGGGGCGCATCCTCGACCGCAATGGTGTGGCGTTGGCTGATATTTCGGTCGATGATGCTGGTTACGTCACGCGTGTCTATCCTGTACCGGAAGCCGCACCGGTGGTTGGCTACAACACGTTGCAGTACGGTGTGAGCGGGATTGAAGCCGCGTGCGAGGCTCGGTTGCGTGGCGACGTCGGGCGCACCCCCTGGCGAGATTTCCAGATGGGATTGTTACACCAATCTCCTGTGGGGCGGGACGTGCGTCTGACGCTCGATGTGCGTCTTCAGCAGACAGCGCAGGATCTCCTGGAGGGGTATCAGGGGGCCGCGGTATTGGTCGATACGCGCACAGGCGAGATCCTGGCATTGGCTTCCACCCCCTCCTACAATCCAACGACCGTTGAAGCTGACTGGGCTAACCTGTACGCCGACCCCGATGCGCCGTTGCTCAACCGGGCCACACAGAGTCTGGCACAGCCCGGCGCGGTGTTGGAGACGGTGGTTCTGGCGGCGATGCTGCAAGAGGGTGAACTGCCTGAACCCAAGAAACCTCTCAGTGCGTACGTGCAGATCAATGGCGAGAGTCTCACTTGCGCCCAGACGCCGTTGACCGGTACCTGGCAAGTCGCGCTAAGTGCAGGATGTCCTGCACCTTTCGCAGCTTTGGGGAAGGAGCTAGGCATCTTGCAGCTTGCGGAGAGCTTTGTCGCCTGGGGACTGACCGAGGCGCCAACTCTGGAAATTCCCACCGTTGCCGCTCTGTGGGAGGCTACCTCTGCTGACGCTACCCGCGAAGCGGTAGGGCAGGGCGATCTGTTGGTCACGCCATTACACATGGTGAGTGTTGCATCCGTCGTGGGCAACGCTGGTGTGCATGCGCCGTTGCATTTGCTCGCCGAACCGTTATCCGGCTGTGTGGGTCTGGATGAGGCCGCAAATAGTGCGGGCACAAGTGTGGTCACGACACCCGCCATCGCCGCGCGTATTCTCGATTTATGGCCACGTTATGGTAGTACTGTGGGCCACCTCGGCGAGGCTTTGGCTGGTCCTGAGCGCACGCAAACGTGGTTTATCGGGCTGAACTCGCCAGAGGTACCCCGGTACGCCGTGGCCGTTTTGATCGAGAATGCGCCCGATCGTGAGGTGCTGGCACAGATCGGAGAGCAATTGCTCAATCAGGTCGTGAATCCTTAGGGCTAAAATTGCTTCTCATGCTTACCTTCTCGGAAGCTGAGAACCTACCACTCCAGCAACCCAGGACACTTCTTCGGTCTTATTGCACAACCAGCTTCCGAGGAGGTTGAGAAAGCGCTTAACCGACTGCCGGGTAAAACCAACGCACTTCATACCTGGGGTGAAATCATGGTCAATTTCTAACCCCAAACCCCCACTTTTGGTTTGACAAACCGCGATTCTTACATATTATTAGAGATGAGTGTTGAAGCAACATTGACCTGCCGGACGCGGGTTTCCATTTTTATTAGCACCACAAGGAGCATATGATGAACGATATGATCTTGTTAGTCGAAGACGACGAGGCCCTGGCGCAGTTAGTTCAACTGCTTTTAGAGCGTGCCGGCTACACTGTCAAAGCCGCCAGTAACGGGGAGAGTGGTATAGCTCTGGCGCAGCAAACACATCCTGATCTAGTGTTGCTGGATATATTGATGCCGGATATGGACGGGTGGCACGTCTATGAGGCCTTGCGGCGCATCACCGATGTGCCGGTGCTCTTCTTGACAGCTCTGGGCGACGAGCACAATATCGCTTACGGCCTGGGCTTGGGCGCGGACGATTACATTGTCAAACCCTTCGGCTACAAGGAACTGGTGACCAGAGTCAAAGCGGCCCTTTCGCGCGCACGCCGCGCCCGTGGCGAGCAGACCATTTTCCAGACCGGCAACCTTTGGGTCAACCTCGACACGCATGAGGTTAAGGTAGATGACCGCATGGTCAGCCTAACACCGACTGAATTCCAGTTGCTCTCAGCGCTCATCCAGGACTCCGGGCGGACGGTAAATCACGATACGCTTCTTCGCCGTGTATGGGGTGCGGAGTATTCCAACCGGCGTGACTATCTCAAGCTCTATATCTGGTATCTGCGACAAAAAATCGAGACCGATCCGCGCAACCCCAAGCGAATCCTCAGCGAGCGTGGGCAGGGATACCGGCTAGTCATAGAAACATCAGAGGCGCAGGAGTAAAGGGTGCTCTTCAGCGGACTTTTGCAGCAGCGAGGTTGGAGATTCGATTTCACCTCGGCGCTCATTGGGGCCGCAATTGCTCTTCTTCTCGCGGGCATCATTTATCAGCGCCGCGAGCAGATCAAAGAATTCGCGCTCAAGTTGTGGTCGCCAGTGGTAAACCTGCGTAGCCGTGCGCAGGCCAGTCAGGAAGAGCGCTACGTCACGGCGCTGAAAGACGCTCTCAAAGACTTGTTGCTCTTCAATCCGGCGGATCCCCAGAAGATTTTTCAGCCACCGACCTTTGCTGCGCCGCCACCTTTGCCTGCAAAAGCAGACACAATCGATGATCTATTTGTAGCGCCTTTAGAAGTTGCGTTTGCAAATCTTACCGAAGGCCATCCCCGGCTCGTCATCACCGGAACACGGGCTTCGGGGCGCACGACGGCTTTGGCGATGCTAGTTTGGCAGACGACGGCAAATGCTGAACTGCGCCCGGCGTCGCGTAGCGGAAAGAAACGCCCCTATGAGCGTTTCCCCTTATGGATCGACCTTGCACAGTACAAGAACCTCCCGGAAGCGCAGTCCGAGTCTCCTGCGGAGAGACTTGTCGAGCTTGCTGCCTTGTTTATGCCGGCGCTGGTTACCCGCTGGACGCTTGCTCATCTGCGCAATGAACCCGCGCTCATTCTCGTGGATAACTGGGACGCCCTCCCGCCCGACACACGACGCGTCGTCGCGCGCTGGTTTGCTGAGGTCGCGAAGAGTCTTCCCAAGAGCTGTTGGCTGGTCGCCAGTGGGGAAGAAGGTTACGGGCCTCTGATCGAAGCGGGATTTGTCTCGTTGGAGGTGAATCCACCTTCCGGCGAGGATGTGATTGTCTCACTCTACCGTGGATGGGCGGAACTACTCGATGCTGTTCCTGCCGAACCGACGGAGGAAACTCTTGAAGTTCTGAAGTGGGCTGCTGATGCGGGTGCTACACTCCTTGAACTCAACACGCGTGTGTTGGTCTATTTGCGGACACAGCAGCTTCCCACACGCTTGGTGGATGTCCTTGATCGTTTTCTCGATCACTGTATTCCTACGCCCAATCTGGGAGAGGGACAGGCCGATGTAGTCGAACAGGCTCGGATTCTCACGCTCAGTGCTCTCAGTTATGTAGCAAAGATGCACCGTCTGGAGAACCGCTCGTTTTCACAGCAGGAGATTTACGATTATATTGGGACGTTGTTGCCGCCTCAGGAAGTGCGCCCCCCGAAACTTGAAGGCGCTGTCCGCCGTATACTCTTCGACACGCAGTTGTTGCAGCGCGAGGGCAAGTTCTGGGTGCCGGCGCATTACGTTTGGGATGATTTCCTCACTGCCTGGGCACTTGTGGAGGACGAAGTTGGCGCGGACATGGCTAAAGCACACCTGGGTGATCCCACGTGGACGCTGCTGATGGAATTCTATGCCGCGTTGGAAGACGTCACGCCGCTGGTGCATACGTTGATCCAGACGGCTACGCTTCATGGTGACATGGCGAGCCTTGCGCGCGCGGCGCGTTGGGGCGTGGTCGCGCAGGAAGATGTGCCGTGGCGAAAGTCCTTGATGAAGGCCCTCGCGCAGGCGTTTACCGATCCCGATCTTGACCAGCATACGCGACTGCGTTTGGGGCATGCCCTGGCGCTTGCAGCGGGAGAAGGCGCGCGCGCGTTTTTCATCCAAACCCTGCGGCAGCCTTCTGTTGCTATCCGCAGTGCAGCGTTACGTGGGTTGGGGTGGTCGGGATCGCCGAAGGAGATGTCGCTTTTTGTCGGCGCGCTGCAAGATCTCGACCTCGAGGTTCAACAGAGCGCTGTGGAAGCATTGGGGGATATGGGCACTTCAGGTGCAGTGCGTTTGTTGAAGGATACGATGCTTGAGGCCGACGACCACCTGTTACCCAGTATTGCTGAGGCGCTCTCCAAAACCCCCGAGGGTCTTGAGGTTCTTAAAGAAGCCGCCGATAGCGAATCGCTCTTGATCCGACGCACAGCGGCGCAGGGGTTAAGTCGTGTTGATCAACCCTGGACCAGAGAGATTCTGGAAAAGCTGGCGCGCGAGGATTCCGAATGGTTGGTGCGTTCGGCCGCGCAGATCGCACTTAACGCGGAGAAAGAGAAAGCCGAGGATAAAACTGTTGTTTTGCCGCCGCCGCAAATCGACCAACTTGAGTGGCTTATCGCGTGGGCCGCGAGTCAGGGATCGGGGCTTGGGGTGGGGAAGGCCGCGGCTGCGATGTTGGAACGGGCCATTTCCCAAGGCGATCCGAAGACACAAATCCTGGGGATTCTTACCCTGATGCACGTCGGCCGTGAGGGGCACATCAAACTGCTGGAACCCCTGCTGAGTAGCTCAGACCCGGATGTCCAATACGTCGCTGAGCAGGCGACGCGCCTGTTTGAGCAGCGCTATGACGTCTATCGACCGTGGTAGGCCACAGTGCGCGTGAGTCTTTGTCTGCGATAACAAACATCCGCCGGGTTTTCTCACCGGCGGATGTTGCTGTCTGAACGTCAATCTTCTGCTGTTCGTGCCGGCGGTGTCCAACCCGGCTCGTAACCATCACCCCGCAGCAATTCCCACGTCAAGATGCGGTATGCCAATGCCCCCGTCGAGCGCGGCGCGTAAAAGACGCCCGGTTCGCCAAAACTGGGTGCCTCACTCAGGCGCACGCTACGTGGAATGATCACGTTGAACACTTGATTGGCGAAATGCTTGCGAATTTCTGCAGTGACCTGTCGCGAGAGTGTGGTGCGGCTGTCGTACATCGTCACGACGACGCCACGCAGTGACAGCGTGGGATTGAGACCGCGTTGTACCAGTGCGATGGTGCGCGTCAACTGCGCCAGTCCTTCCAGTGCCAGGTATTCGCACTGCACCGGGACAATGACCGCTTGCGCTGCACGCAGGGCATTGACGGTAAGGACGCCCAGACTCGGCGGTGAATCGATGAGCATATAATCGTAGCTGATGACGGGGGTCAGCACGTGTTTGAGGTGTTCCACGCGTTCGTGTGGATCGGTTGCACGGTTCAACTCAACGGTTGCGCCGGCTAACGAGGGCGAACTAGGCAAGATATCCAACCCCGGCCACCGGGTTCCACGGATGACTTCACTGGCGTTCTGCTCGCCAGTCAGCACATCGTAGATGGATGAGGAAAGGTTACGCGAGTCCAGCCCCAGGGATGTCGTGGCGTTGCTTTGGGGATCGATATCGATGAGCAAGATGCGGTAGCCCCAATCAGCCATTGTCGCTGCGATGTTTACCACCGTCGTTGTCTTGCCGACGCCGCCTTTTTGATTGGTGAAGGTATAAATTCGCGTCATTTTAACTATCCTCACCCTTACGAAGGTGTGCGAACCTCGGTTCGCACACCTTCGTAAGGGTCCATCTTCACGAGGGTCGAGATTGAGCGGGCACGCAGCGACTTCGTCCGGGCGCGG
>JBNGDO010000143.1:0-13778 GCA_049975385.1 Anaerolineae bacterium
TCTCCAGGTCGGGGCAATCCCAACACGCTTCCGGCAAGCCCGCCGCGAGCGGGTCGGTTTCACGCTCGCGGAAGCTCAAAAACAGCGGGCTGTTCCAGATAGTGTCCCACGGATCGTCGAGGAGATTGCCACCCGCCACGTAGTACGATTGGCAAGGCAGAACGTCACCGTTAGGTTCCACACAGATGGAGTACTCGGCGGCGTTACAGCGTTTGGGCGCCAGACCCAACTCCAGCGGCGAGAGACGGCAGTAATCGGTCACAGTGTACCAGAGGAAGCGCATGTCCAGCGCCGCGGCGCGGTCGCGGACGGCCACCAGCGTCGCGGCCATTTCTTCGGCGGGGATGGCGTCTGGATCGTCGAACCCACCACCGGCATAGATCATCCCGTTCATCGCAAACGTGCGCACTCCCAGGTCGTGCAGGAATTCGACGATGGCGACGGCATCCCGAACATTGCGGCGCGTCAACGTGCTGTTGGTGATGGTGTGCACGCCGCTCGCCAGCGCGTTTTCGATGCCGCGCACTGTCTGCGCGAACGCACCCGGCGCGCCAACCATCGCATCGTGGACCTCGGCCCGGCAGGTTTCCAACGTGATCTGCACGTGGTTCAGTCCCGCTTCGGCGAGCGTCGCCATCATGGGAGCGTGCGAGAGCAAACGCCCATTTGAGTTCATCCCCACGATCAGCCCCAGCTCGTCGGCGTAGCGGATGATGGCGGGCAGGTCGGGATGCAACGTCGGCTCGCCTCCGGTGAGGATGATGTGCGGGATGCCGATGGCGGCGAGTTTGTCGAACACACGGAACCAGTCATCCAGCGGCAGAGAAGGCATGGTGAAGCGATCCGGCTCGTTGTAGCAGTGCGGGCACGCGTTGTTGCACCCGTAGGTCAGTGCGACATCGGCCTTGTACGGCGCATGAACGGGCGTGCTGAAAATCGGGTTGAAGGCCACTTGCCCGGCAATCGCGCACGTGGGGCAACCGTCGCCGGTCTCCTTGAGGCGCGCCACCATCGTGTACACCTCAGCCAATTCGCGTGTGAGGCGCGCCTTGTCCACATGATTGAAGCGCCGCAACAACACATCCCGCGCGCGTTCTTGGGGGACATTGTCCAGCGCCAGTTTCGCCATCTCCACGGCGGTGGTGTTGAGGTGAATGACCTCCGTCACATCGATGAAAAGAACGCCGCTGCCGTCCTCTTCGACGCGCAGGTGCACACGCCGCTGCCCGCCATCCAGCGCGATGGGATAAGTGTACAATCCCGGCGCGGGCGATTCGGGCGACGCAGGCCACAGCCGCGCCAATTCCCGGCGCAGCTCATTCCAAAACTTGTTCGTTGCCATCATGATCAAGATGCAAGATGCAAGAATCCTGCCTCTTGCTTCCTGCCTCTTTTACCACTTGGGCGCTTCTTCGATCTGGTAAGACGCTCCGCAGTAGGGGCAATCGACGAAAATCGCGCCGGCCCGCACGATGAGGTTTTCCTTGCTTAACGCGCCGCCGCAGGAGGTACACTTCATAGCCTCCAGGTGTACGTCGCCGGTCAGGTCGATTTTCTGGACGTGAGTAATCTCCTCTTTTGTGGGCTGCACGCGGGTCAGGTAGATGAGGACGCCAGCCGCGCCGAGCAGCACCACGCCGACGACCAGCCGCATAACCTGCCCCTGCGCGCCAATGATGAACATCAGGCCAAATAGAGCGACAACGGCAGCGATAAGATAAGTGACCAATTTCATGATGCCCTCCCTGAAAGTCTCAAGTCTAAAACGATAATTCGCCGGTTCTGAACACACTACGTATGTGAGCACGTCAATGTTGCCTTGAGTATAGCGCAACCTACGTTGGAGTCAAAATAACACGAGGCGCCTCAGGGACGCCTCGCCGAACCACGATCGCTGCGTGAATGTCACGCGCTCACAGCAACCCCAACCACCCCGCCACGACGTCACCCGCGCCGGCCATGTTCAGCGCGATGGGCAACAGCAGCACGCCCATCGCGTTCATGCGGCGAGATCCCCACAGCACTGGGATGAGGCCGATGCCGGTGGCGACGGCGCACACGGCCATCCCGCCCCACCCCGTCATCGCGAACACCACCACGAGCAGGACGATCAACGTCGCGAAGCTGATGACGCGATAGCTCACGCGCGCCGTCAACGCGATGACGAGCCGAGTCAGCCCCAGGGAGAGAAAAAACGCGAGGACGCCCGCTGCCAGCACCGCCGCCGTCGCCCAGTAGTAGCGTTCGGGCGTGTAGGTGCTGTACTGCGTGCTCACCATCCACGCCATCCCGCCGCGGGTGAGGTGCAGCCCCGGCACGAAAAAGAGCAAAAAGCCGCCCACGTAGTAGACGATCTTCGAGGCCCCCTGCGAGATGACGAATGCCCGCTCGTCGCGCTGCGCAGTGGCGTGCCCGGCCAAAAATCCGCCGATGCCGCCGGTAATCACCGGGAAGAAGGCGGCGAACATCCCGCCGAGCACGCCCGCCGCCGTCCCCTGGAAGATCGCGCTGAACGGCGCATCGACGGTGCGGGCGATGTGCTGTGGCGGCAACTCGACGCGCGCGATGAGGTTCTGGAGCACCCACGGGACGGCGAAGAGACCGACGAACGCGGGCAACAGGTTTTGGTAAGCCACTTCCACCGGCACGAGTGAGCGGTACATCATCACAAAACCGAGCAGGCCGGAGAGCAGGAACGTCACCAGCCCCGCCGTGAGCGAGCGCCAGCCGTCCCACCAGCGTCTCCACCCGGCTGGGGCGCGATCCGTCCCCTTGGGCCACTCGGAGAGCAGCATGTAGGCGATGATCGTCCACAAAATCCACGCCATGTGCGGGCGCAGGATTTCGCGAATCGGCGGCAGGATGCGCGAGGCGACCGGCGCGAGCAGTGCCAGCACCGCCAGCCCCCCCAGGCCGCCGATGCCGGTGAGGACGACGGCTTCGTAGCCGCGCCGTTGCAGCAAATACTTCTGCCCCGGCAGAACGATGAAGACGGTGCTGTCGTCGGGCACGGAGAGGAAGATGCTGGAAATCGTGTTCAGCATCGCGTAGCCGGTGATGAGACCGAGGAACAGGAACGCCATCTGCTCCGGATTCATCCACGCGGCGAGCGTCCCGCTGGCAAGCAGGATAAAGCCCGCCACGTTGTAGATGTGCAGCGCGGGCACAATTGCCAGCAGCGACGCTAAAAGCGTACCTGCAAGTGTCCAAAGGATGAGTTCTAACATAGTGAATCAGCGAATGAGCGAATCAGCGAATGGCGAATGGCAAATGAATGAACGCCATGCTTTGTGGCCTGCACCCAATTTCCCATTTCTAATTACCTCCGATGCGCCAATCCAACGTCGAGCGAGGGATGATTTCCAGTTTACCCTGGTATTCCTGGATAACGCCGATGACTTCGACCTGCATCCCTTCTACTGGCGGCGGATCGAGGGCGATCAAGATGTTGGTCCACAGGAGCACGGTGATTGCGCCGCTGCCATCGTCGAGTTGCGCCTTCGCGCCCGCGGAAAAGCCTTGCGGCGCACCCAGGACGCCGCGCAGCCGCACGACGCGCCCCGCATCCAGCGCCCGCAGATCGGCGATCTGCACCCACGGAATCTCCGGGGCCGGTGCGAGAATGACGATATCGGCGGGGCCTTCGGGCGTGATTTGCAGCTCGTCCTGGTAGACACCGATTTCGCCCTTCACCTCGACCTCCGCGCCGACGTCGAGCGCCAATGGATCGGCGAGCGCGGTGTAGACGCGCTCCCACAACACCAGCGATATCTGCCCTGTGCCATCGTCGAGCGTCGCCTTCATCCCGCCCTTGAAGCCTTCCATCAACACGACGCGCCCCTGCAAGGCCATCCAACTCCCGGCGGCGCCGGGCGTGATCTCGTTCAACGAGGTCGCGGGAACGGCCACGGCTTCCGGCGGCGCGGCGGAGAGCACGATGTCCGCCACAGAGGCCGGGACGAGCTGCGGCGTGTCCTTGTAGAGGCTCACCGCTCCCGTCACGTCGAGCCCCTGTCCTTCGACGATCTCCGGTAACGCGCCGGTCAGTGTGACCACCGTCTCATCCACAGCGATGGTGATTTCGCCGGAGTCGTCGCGCACAGTGATGAGCGTCATCCCCTCGTAGGGCGTGCGTACCTCGCGGACTTCGCCGACGATGCGCACGCGCAAGCCGGCGTCCAACGGCGTGAGGGTGCTGGCCTTCAACGTCACCGGTTCCGGGCGCACCAGCGTAAGATGGTCGGGCACGTTGAGTGTCAGCGCGACGTAATCCTCGCGGATGCGCAGCGTTCCGGCAACGGTCACCTCATCGCCGAGCGCGGGGATGGTGCCCGCCGCCAGGAGCGTCTCCGTCACGTCGCGGTACGAGGAAACGCGCACTTCGCCGGTGCCATCGTCCAGCCAAAACGCCAGGTAGCCGCTGGTGGGGTCGTAGCTCAGGCTGCGCGTCACACAGCCCTGGACGCGCACGTAAGCCATGTTCATCGTGCCGAGTGCATCGGCGGCAGAGACGGTGGGGATGTCCATGCGACGCGCTAACCACCACAGCGCGAGCAGTCCCACCGTCGCCAGGAGGATCGCCACGATCTTGACGGCGCGCACGGAGATGCGCCCGCCGACCTTTGCCCCGCAATAGGGACACGTCGCATAAGGCCCCACAAAGCGCCCACAGCTTGAGCAATTCGCGCCGGTCGGCGTCGCCGGTGTTGTATGTGTATCTTCAGTCATCTAGTACCTCAGCCAATTAGAAATGAGAAATGAGAGTGGTATAGCGACAATCCACCGCCTCCCAGCTTCCCCTCTCTCTATCTCCCCCCTCTATCTCCCTCCCACACCAGTTCGTGCTGGCGCTGCCAGATACGATAATGGAGACCGGTAAAGGCGGACAGCAGGGGATCATCGCTGGGCAGGTTGATGGTGGAACCACCCATATCCGGGCGGGCGCTGTGCATCGCCGTGAGGAGTGTCCGCGCAGCCTGCAACCGCTGGGGATATTCAGGATCGACGGCCAGGTCTGCGACGACGTGATTGCCCTGTTGCAACTGGTAGAGCACGTAGCCAACCATACACGATGCCTCCCACAAGGCCAACCCGCGCAATTCATCCTGGCGGTGCATGAGTGAGGGCAGTTGGCGCTGCCAGGGCATCCGCGTATCGTGGAAGGCATTGTACGACGCCAGGATCACGCCAGGAGACGCCGGGGCAATGCCGGAGGGCAGTGGCAGCGGATCAAACGTCCCTGGCTCAAGTGTGAGGACTAACAGATCGCGCTCCGAGTGGAAGTTCAACTGCTGGTAAAGCGCCAGGCCGCCCTCGTTCTGAGCCAACACCTCCAGACGCAACGTGCGCAGTACCTCGGCCTTAGCCATAGCCTGGATATATTCGACGATCTGCCGCGCAATGCCACGACGACGCCAGGCGGCAAGCACCCCCACGCCACTCAGCCACCCGGCATCCCCGCGCAGGGCCAATAGCGCAACCCCCACCGGTGTATCGCCGTTGAGTGCCACCACCGACTTCTGCAGGTCGATATCTTCGACGGTACACATCCGCGCGAACTGTGCTGCGTCGATCCAGATAGGCAGGTAATAATTCATATATGCCTGGTTGATGAGGAATGTCAGACGATCGTACGACAAGGCCGTCGCCGGAACCAGATCAACCGAGAATCTTGTGGTTTTTTTCATTTCAGTAAACCTTACTATATACTGAGAATGATGAAAATGCAATCGATTTTTCGATTCGTTGTACATCTCCAAAACCAGGGTATAATAAATGAAAACATTGTCCGACAACGGACAAAGAGTACGGACCCACTTCAGGCTATGAGGGATAGACACGATGACAGTAGATATCGAAGTCCGTAAAGCACGTTTGAATGACGCTGAGCGCATTGCAGATTTCGTGAACAGCGCCCACACAGAGCGGCATGTCTCACAGATGGATGTCGCCGAGCGATTTAGCCAGGTCGGTTTTTTGCTGGCCGAGCATCAGGGCAAAATCGTGGGATTGGCTGGATGGCGGGTGGAAAACCTCGTCATCTGTCTGACCGATTTTCTGATCGCGCCGGGTGTGGATCGCGTGACAACAGGCCGCGCACTCGTCACTGCTATGGAAAAGGAAGGTGGATATTTGCAGGCTGAGGTGGCATTTCTCTTCCTTCCCACCAACCCTAGCCAGGAATTAATCACCTATTGGCAGCAATTGGCGTACTCGAGGAAGGCCATGACGGAGCTACCAAAGGCGTGGCGCGAGGCTGCCAAGGAGTGGAATCCCGAGGCCAACGAAGCAATGATCAAGCAAATCCGCGAGGACTTGATCCGCAAGCCAATGTAGGACCGGCGGCGATTGACGAAGAACCTATCCAAGAATTCGCCGTTGACACACCAGAAACGCTTGCAGACATACGTCTCGGATAGAGTCTAAAATTTAGGGAGGCTGGAGTCGATGGAGAAAATCAAGCAATTTGTACACGCGCACCCACAATGGACATCCTGGATCGTGCTTTCCATTGGTATGGTTGCCATCCTCGTCTGGTCTGCACGGGATGTCGGACTATTGGCCGGACAGTGGGCCGCGTTGATCATCGCCACCATCGCGGTGGCAGGGCTGGCGGTGTGGATTATCGGCTGGGAAGATGAAGAAGAGAGCGACGACACCGCTCTCGCAGTCACAGAAAAATCGACCGAAGAAGCTTAAAAGACTTTTGTGATGCCCGTGACACACCCCTGGCTATGCCAGGGGTGTCCTTTTTCAGTTGCGCCTTCTTCGAGATACGTTATAATCTCCCAGAAAACTGGTACTTTTGGAGGTTCAACATTGGTTGAAGAACAAGCGGATGTCGTCGTAGAAACGCCAGCAGAGGAAGCATCTGAAGAAGAACCCTCGTTAAGTCGCTCCTTCGGCATTCGCTCATGGTTGCAAGATGTTTTGGAAACACTGCTCCTGGCGGCGATCCTTTTCCTGGTCATCAACACCCTGACCGGACGTTACCAGGTGCATGGGCAGAGCATGCAACCAAGCCTGCACGATGGCCAATATCTCATCGCCAGCAAGGTCGTTTACTGGCTCCGTTCACCCGAGCGCGGTGACGTGGTGGTGCTCGATCCGCCGAACGAACAAAGTGAAGTTCCATACATCAAACGGGTCATCGGTTTGCCCGGCGATGTGGTGGAGGTCCGCGAGCAACGGGTGTGGGTCAACGGCGTGGCGCTCAACGAACCGTACATCAACGCGCCACCCCAGTACACCGGCAACTGGGTCGTGACCGAAGATCAATATTTCGTACTCGGCGACAACCGCAATAATTCAAGCGACTCGCATGCCTGGGGACTATTGCCGCGCGAGCAAGTATTGGGTAAAGCCATCTTCAGTTATTGGCCGCCGGAAACATGGGGAACCATTCCCCATTATGTCTTCCCGGAGCTGGAAACAGTACAATAGAGTTGGACATGGCATGGACTAAACAAACGACGATCAGCAGCGGAGAAGCGGATTCGCTTGACCTCGACGGGTTAGCGCGCACATCCGAAGGCGGAACGACAGTTTGGGCATGGTTTCGAGATCTGCTCGAAACGTTAGCCCTGGCTGTGATCATCTTTCTTGTGGTGAATACCTTCACTGGGCGCTATGAAGTGCAGTCAATCAGTATGCAACCCACGCTGCATGAGGGCCAATACCTGATTGTGAGCAAACTCGCATACTGGTTTCACGGACCCGAACGTGGCGACATCATCGTGCTCGATCCACCGAACGGACGCAGCGAGATCCCCTACATCAAACGCGTCATCGGACTTCCCGGTGAGAAAGTTGAAGTACGCGATGGTCGTGTCTGGGTCAACGGTATTGCACTCAACGAACCATACATCAGCGGACCGCCTACCTACGTTGAAAGTCGCATCCTCGGAGCCGATGAGTATCTGGTTCTTGGTGACAACCGCAATAACTCCAGCGATTCGCACATCTGGGGCGTCTTGCCACGCGAGAACATCATCGGCAAATCGATCTTCCGCTACTGGCCGCCGGAAAAATGGGGGGTAATCCCCCACTATACCTTCCCTGAGTTGGAGGTCGTTCCATGACGCCGCCAGATATTCCATCTGATGAGAATACACGCGTAAATTATACCTGCCCCGAGTGCGCGATGGGCAACCTCAAGCCCATCAAGATCACCTACACGCGCCGCTGGGGGCAACTGCAGATCGTCGTGCCAAATTTTGCGGCGTGGCGTTGTGACTCATGTGGCTTCACCCGATACGATAGTGCGGCGCTGGCGCAAATCCGCCTGCTGCTCGGCCCGGATGAAGAGGAACTGATCGAACCATATCCCCGGCGCACTCGTACGGAAGGCCCTGGTGAGATCGGCCCACGACGCTGGATGCCGTAAGCAAATTGCCTTAGTGGGGCTTACTCACCGCTAAGCTTGACAAATCCAAGGCCTACGTTAAAATGTAGCCGTGTTGCCGAGATAGCTCAGTCCGGTAGAGCAGTGGACTGAAAATCCATGTGTCCGCAGTTCGATTCTGCGTCTCGGCACTAAAAAAACCGGGATCGCGCCAGGCGATCCCGGTTTGCTTTACCATCCATATTGCCAAGCTTTGATCTTCTGGCTCTCCCGGGAGGGTACTGATGTCGATACTGAAGTTTCTGGTGCGGCGTGTGTTGTTAATGCTGATCACGTTTGTGGTGATCACGGCACTGTTGTATGGGGTGTTGATGCTGTCGCCGGCAGAAGCACGAGCAGCATTATATTTGCCACGGGGTGGTCGAAGCATTTCCTTAAACCAGATACGCACTGTCATCGGAGAGTACGGCCTGGATGATCCTTACCCGGTGCAGTACGTGCGATGGTTAGGCAATCTACTGCGCGGGGATTGGGGGTGGAGTCCCACGTTGCGTGACGATGTATTGAAGGCACTGCTTCACCGTACCCCGGTGACGGCAGAATTGACCCTCTGGTCGGTGCTGTTGTTCATCCCGTCGGGCATCGCGAGCGGGGCGCTGGCCGCGTGGCGACGCGGGCGCGCGGCGGATCACAGCTTCCGCCTGCTGGCCTTCATCGCCACGTCGATTCCCCCGTTTATCCTGGGATTGATGCTACTGGCAATTTTCTACGTGGGCTTGCGTTGGTTCCCGATAGGCCGGTTGACTATGTCCAACGAATTCGTGGTCAAATCGGCAACGTTCAAGACGTACACCAGCCTGCTGGCCGTAGACGGCCTGCTCAATGGACGGTCAGACATCACACTGGATGCACTACGCCACCTGGTGTTGCCGGCCTTCACTTTGAGCCTGGCGCACTGGGCCACGTTGGGCCGGGTAACGCGGGCGGCAATGTTCGAGGAATTAAATAAGGACTACATCACGACGGCACGCGGCAAAGGATTATCGTGGCAAAAGACAGTCTGGCGGCACGCGTTGCACAATGCCCTGCTCCCCGCGCTGAACAGCAGTGCGCTTTCGGCGGCCTCGCTGGTGACAGGTGTGTTCGTGGTAGAAGTGATTTTCGCGCTGCCCGGCGTCTCCGAGCTACTCGGCGTAAGCACGTACTACTTTGGAGCGATGATGCCCGACATCGCGATCACGATGGGATTCGCAGTATACGGGGTACTATTGGTCTTGCCGTTGATGTTCATTCTGGACGTGCTCCAGGCACTCATCGATCCCCGCCTGCGGGAGGGAGCAGTGCTATGAGACGCATCCATCATTTCTTTACAATACGCCTGAACTGGCTTGCCATGCTTATTGTCGGTTTCTATTTCGTGGTAGCCGTGGCTGCCCCTTTGCTCGCACCGCCGGATGATCCAAACCATCCAACGCCATACCGGTATGTGGAGGGAGAAACGCAGACATCGCCACTGCCGCCCGGCCCTGGCTTGCCGTTAGGGACCGTGGCATATCTGATGGACAGCACAGGCGGACGTGAGCTATTGCACTTCGATATCTTTTATTCGTTAGTGTGGGGGACACGGACTGTGTTGCGGTTCGGGTTACTCACAGCACTGGCAGCCACTATCCTGGGCGTAGCAATTGGCGCGATCAGTGGGTATACGGGCGGTGTGATCAACTTTACATTGATGCGGATCACCGATGCATTCCTGGCCTTTCCAATGATTGCCGGGGTATGGCTCTTCCGTACAATTATGCAGACGGCGAATCTGGAACTGGTGGACTATACGAATTTCGTACCCCTCAAAATTCCTTCTACGCCCTTCCAACAGGTGGTATTGACGTTAGGGCTTGATCCGGTAATGTTGACGTTGATTCTGTTTTCCTGGATGAGCTACGCGCGGCTGATCAATGGCAACATTGTAAGCCTGAAGGAAGCCGAATACGTGCAGGCGGCCAAAGTGACGGGACAGCGTCCCCTGCGCATCGTCTTCCAGCATTTGTTGCCCAACGCAGTAGCACCAGCCATCGTTCTGCTGGCGCGCGATATCGGCGGGATGGTCGTGATGCAAGCCGCCTTTGCCTTTATAGGCGTCAGCGGCACGGTCAACAGCACCGCCATTCCGGAGTGGTCGCGCCTGCTGATGATGGGGCGGAACTGGATTATCGGGCAGGGCGGCAATCCCTTCACGTACTGGTGGCTCTATCTCCCGGTGACAGTGGCATTGATCGTGTTTGGCATTGGGTGGAACCTGTTGGGAGACGGGCTGAACTTGACGCTCAATCCACACGAAGTGGCGCGTAAGCGTTTCAGATAGCCGGTTTCCAATATAATCTAGAAATTCCCATTGAAGAAATAGTAGTAACCCTGAAAAACACTGGAGTATAAAGAGGTACGAACATGAAAAGGAAAATCCACAGATTAGGACTTGAAGTGAGCGCCATGGGATTAGGCTGTTGGGCCATCGGTGGCCCATTCTGGGCGGGGGAAACGCCCCTGGGATGGGGAGAAGTGGACGATGCTGAGTCGATTCGCGCTATCCACCGCGCAATGGATTTAGGCGTGACGTTTTTCGATACAGCCAACGTCTATGGCGCGGGCCACAGTGAACGGGTGCTGGCGCAGGCGTTGGGTGAGCGGCGCGACCAGGTGGTGATCGCCACCAAATTCAACGCGCTATTCGACGAGGATACGCGCCAGGTCACCGGATCCGACACGTCTCCGGCAGGCATCCGCAAAGCGTGCGAGGGGTCGCTGCGCCGCCTGGGTACCGACTACATCGACGTGTACCTGTTCCACGACAACGGCTTTCCTCCGGAAAAGGCCCAACCCGTGCGCGACACGCTGGAAGCGTTGGTCAAGGAAGGCAAAATCCGCATCTACGGCTGGAGCACCGATTTCCCCAAAAGCGCTGAATTCTTCGCCCAGGGCGAACATTGCGCCGCCATCGAGGCTCAGCTGAATGTGCTGGACGACAATCCCGCTATCGTCAGCGTCTGCGAACGGCACGACTTGGCCCTCATCAATCGCGGACCGTTGGCGATGGGCTTGCTCACCGGCAAGTATTCTGCCAAAACTGGGGTCTCCATCGACGACGTGCGCGGTCAAAAAAGCCCGGAGTGGATGAAGTACTTCAAAGGCGGCCAACCCAGCCCGGAATATCTGAAAAGAATCGAGGCCGTCCGCGAAATCCTAACGAGCAACGGGCGCACGCTGACCCAGGGGGCGCTAGCCTGGCTCTGGGCGCGCAGCGAAAACAACATCCCCATTCCCGGATTCAGAACTGTCAAGCAGGTAGAAGAAAACGCCAGAGCCATGCAGTTTGGCCCGTTGACCCAATCACAAATTGAAGAAATCGACGCTTTGATCCGATAAAGCTCAAAGGGTATTTTTCCGTTTCCAGTCTGGCCCGAAGACGGAAAAATACCCTATCAAAAATGGCATCAACTGATGCAGACTGTCGAGAAAGCTTCACCGATCTATTTGCCGCTTTTAGAAAGCGGAAAGCTTGCTGAGAAAAGCACGGAAGCCGAGCAAGCTCTGCACGACTGCCACCTGTGCGGCAACGATTGCAGCATCGACCGCACGCAGCGTGCCGGCCCCTGCCGTATCGGGGCCACCGCCTACGTCGCCAGCTACGGGCCGCACCACGGCGAAGAAGACGTCCTGCGCGGACGCTACGGGTCCGGCACGATCTTCTTTTCGGGTTGCAATTTGCACTGCCAGTACTGTCAAAACGATGACATCAGCCAGCGCGTGGCCGGGCGGACGGTGACACCACAGGACCTGGCGGCGATGATGCTCGATCTCGAGCAACAAGACTGTCACAATATCAACCTTGTCTCACCCACGCACGTCGTCCCCCAAATCGTGATGGGCCTGGTGGTCGCCATCCAGGCCGGCCTTCGGCTGCCTATCGTCTACAACACCGGCGGTTACGACGCCCCCCAGGCGCTCAGCCTGATGGATGGCCTGATCGATATCTACATGCCCGACATGAAGTACGCCGACGCCGCCATCGCGCAGCAACTTTCGCTCATCCGTGACTACCCGGCGGTCAATCAAGCTGCTGTAAAAGAGATGCACCGGCAAGTCGGCGATTTAGTGGTCGATGCACACGGCATCGCCCGGCGCGGGCTATTGGTCCGCCATCTCGTGTTGCCCGGCGGATTGGCAGGAACCGCCGAAATCGCGCGCTTCCTGGCCCAGGAGATTTCGCCTGAGACGTACGTCAATATCATGGCGCAATATCATCCTGCCTACAAAGCCTGGCAATGTGCGACCAATGCTATGCCCCTCGACCGCCGTGTGACCCCGGCAGAATACGCCACGGCTGTGCAGAAGGCACGCGAGGCCGGACTACATCGCTTCGACGAACGGCGCCGGTATTTCTAACCAAGTTTTTGCCCGATTTTTCCCCGCAACCCCTTGACAAGACCCACCTAACTGTGCTATAGTAGGAATTGGAAGCGCTTCCAAAACCGCATGAGGGGGTAAAAATGCCCGATCACCTGACTCTTGATGAAATCGCCAGACGCGCTGGCGTCTCGCGCACGACCGCCTCGCGCGTGCTCAACAACCGCCCTAATGTGCGGCCTGAAGTGCGCGAGCGTGTGCAGCGCATCATTGCCGAGACCGGCTATCGCCCCCACCCCGTCGCACGCTCCCTGGCCGCGCAGGAATCGCGCGTCATCGGGCTGGTTCTGCCGCGCCGGACAGAGGCACTGTTCAATGACCCGTACTTTCCCCAGCTCACCCAGGGTATCGCCGAGGCATGTAACGACCACGATTACACCCTCGCGCTCTTCCTTTTGCAGACCGAAGCCGATGAGGAGAAATTTTACCCGCGTATCTCACGCCCAGGATTGCTTGACGGGATCGTGATCCAAGTCGGGCAAATCGGCGACGGTCTGATCTCTCGCTTGCTGGCGAGCGATTTGCCGGTCGTCGTCGCCGGCCGCCCGTTGCACCACGGCAACGCCAACTACGTCGACGTGGACAACGTAGCCGGTGCATGCACCGGCGTCACGCACTTGCTGCAACTGGGACACAAACGCATCGGTGCCATCACCGGTGATATGCGCACCACCGCCGCGCTCGACCGGTACACGGGGTATTGCAAAGCATTGCAGGCGCACGACCTGCCGGTGGATGAAACGTTGGTCAGCGAAGGCTATTTCACGGAAATCGGCGGCTACGAGGCCATGAAACGGCTGCTCCCGCACAAGCCCGACGCCGTTTTCAGCGCGTCAGACGCGATGGCGCTCGGCGCACTGCGCGCCATTCACGAAGTTGGGCTAACTGTCCCCAAAGACATTGCGCTGGTCAGTTTCGACGACCTGCCCCCTGCCATGATCGCCAGACCGCAACTGACCACCGTCCACCAACC
>JBNGDO010000144.1:0-13724 GCA_049975385.1 Anaerolineae bacterium
GGCAGTAGCACGGCGAAGGCCTGCGCCGTCTCCCGGTAGAGGCCGGCGTTCCACAGCTCTTCCAGGAAGATCGCGTCGGCGGCCTGCAGCACGGCGACGCGCTCGCGGTCGATCTCGCCCAGGATGCGCACCCCCAATCCGGGGCCGGGGAAAGGATGCCGCCAGACGAGCTTCTCCGGCAGTCCCAGTTCCAGGCCCACTTCCCGCACCTCGTCCTTGAAGAGGTCGCGCAGTGGTTCGACGAGCGCCAGGTGCATGTCCTCCGGCAACCCGCCGACGTTGTGGTGCGACTTGATCTTGTGCGAGTCGGCGCTGCCCGCGCTTTCGATCACATCGGGGTAGATCGTGCCCTGGGCGAGAAAACCGGCGTCGCCCAGCCGGCGTGCTTCGGCCTCGAAAACGCGGATGAACTGCTCACCGATGATCCGCCGCTTCTGCTCGGGATCGGTGACGCCTGCCAGCGCGTTCAGGAAACGATCTGACGCATCCACCATCACCAACCGGACACCCAGTGCCTCCTGGAACGTGGCCTTGACCTGCGCGGCCTCGTCGCGCCGCATCAGCCCCGTATCCACGAAGATACACGTGAGTTGATCGCCGATGGCCTTGTGGAGCAGCGCGGCGACCACTGCACTATCGACGCCGCCGCTCAACCCGCACACCACCTGCCCGGCCCCTGAGTCTGTCGAAGGGTCACCGACTTGTGCGCGCACGCGGGCCACGGTGGCTTCGATAAACGCCTCCGTCGTCCAGGTCCCGCGGCAGCCACACACGGCATAGAGGAACTGTCGTAGCATCGAAGCTCCGTTGGGCGTGTGTTGCACCTCTGGGTGGAACTGCACACCGTAGACTCGGCCCGCGTCATTGCCGATGGCGGCAAGGATGCCGCCACTGCTGCGCGCCAGCACACGAAATCCTTGCGGCAGCACCTCGACACGATCACCGTGGCTCATCCACACGACCTGCTGTGCGGCAAGGCCCGCGAACAGAGGTGTATCTGTTTCGAGGATATCGACCTCGGCGGGGCCGTACTCGCGCGCCACTGTCGCCGATGTCGCCAAACCGGGCACGACTTGCCCGCCAAGCGCGTGCGCCAGCAGGTGCATCCCGTAGCAGATGCCGAGTACGGGTACATCGATGCGGGTGACGTAGTCCGGCAGGCTTGGCGCGCCCGCATCATAAACGCTGTTGGGGCCGCCGGAGAGGATAAGACCCATCGGACGGCGCTCCATGACCTGCGCTTCTGGCGCATTCCAGGGCAGAATTTCGGCGTAGACCTGCTGCTCACGCACACGCCGGGCAATCAGTTGCGTGTATTGCGAACCGTAATCCAGAATGACGATGGTTTCTTGTATAGTCACGGGGTTTCTCCTCGGTAAACCGTGAATCTCAGCGAGGCCAGACTACAAAAGTCTCACTAAGCTTCTGGTCAAGCAGACACTTGCGCCAAACACGCGGTCCACAAGGCGAAGTGCGTGCTGAGACTTTTGTAGTCTTTGTCGTTTACCATTGAGATTCGTGGTGAATATTATTTCTCGTCGGCGAAGATGATGGCGCCGTCGTCGCGCATTTCTTCGACGATGACCATGGACTCAATGGGAACGCCCAGCGGCTCCAACAAGGCGCGCCCGCCCTCGAATGATTTCTCGACGAGTGTGCCGATGCCGACTAGCGTGGCGCCAGCGTCTTCGATAATCCGTGCCATTGCCGCAATGGTTTGCCCGGTGGCGAGGAAGTCATCGATGATGAGCACGCGGTCACCTGGAGATATGAATTCTGGGGACACCATCAGCGAAACCTGCCCGCCTTTGGTATGCGACGGCGCGAATTCGACGAACACCGGCTCTTGCATCGTCACTGGTTTGTGTTTGCGGGCGTAGACAAGGGGCAGGCCCAGTGCATACGCCGCCGCCATCGCCGGAACGATACCCGATACTTCGGCGGTGAGCACCCGCGTGGGATGTGTGTCCGCAAAGCGGCGGGCGAACTCCGCGCCCACCTCCAACATCAAGGTGGCGTCTACCTGATGATTGATCACACTGTCGATTTTGAGAATGCCGCGACCTAAGTTTTTCCCCTCGCTCAGGATTCGCTCCTTCAACCTTTCCATGCCTTTCACCTCATCCTTTGATCTGGTTTGCGGGAGATATGATTTGATGCCGGGTATTCTATCGCTAAACGCGAGCTTTGCAACAAAGGGCGAGTTTGGCTGTGGCAGGGGGAGAGGGCAAGGGGAAAAGTGAATTGACTACAATTGCAAAGTTTCTATACTGAAAATCGCAATCTTCAAGCTGAGCGCTATAGTGGCTGCCTCTAGTCATTCATGAAGGAGCTGAAATGGGAAGTCAAAATTTATCGCAACACTCAGGAATGAAAATCACCAACGTCGAAGCGTACCCCGTCTGGGGTGGACACCGGAATTACCTGTTCGTTGTTGTGGATACCGACGAGGGTATTGGTGGCGTGGGCGAGACGGGCATCACCGGACGTGAGTTAGCCGTCGTCGGCGCGGTCGAGCACTTCAAGGACATTCTGGTGGGACAGGATCCGTTCCGCATCGAGCACATCTGGCAGGTGCTCTTCCGGAGCGGTTTCTTCCCGGCGCAGCGCATCCTCACGGCGGCGATGTCTGCGATTGATATCGCGCTGTGGGACATCAAGGGCAAAGCCCTCGGTGTGCCGGTCTACGACTTGCTCGGTGGCTTAGTGCGTGACAAGGTCGTCTGCTATCCGCACAACCGCGGTCACGCCACCGAGGTTCAACCGCTGGTGGAATCCTGCCTGGAGACGAAGGCCGAGGGCTGGAAATTCGTGCGCTTCGGGACGCCGCAGGATGGCGACATCCTGGAGCCGCGCCGGGCGACGCGGATCGCCATCAAGCAGATGCAGGCCGTGCGCGAGGCGGTGGGCGACGACATCGAAATCTGCTTCGACGTTCACACGCGGCTGGATTTGCCGGAGGCCATCTGGCTGTGCCAGGAGGTGGAGCCGCTGCGCCCGTTCTTCATCGAAGACCCACTGCGCTGCGAGAACCCCGACTCGTTCAAGACGCTGCGCCCGCGCACGACGTGTCCACTGGCGGCAGGCGAGCAGTTCAGCTCCAAGTGGGAGTTCCGCCAGCTCATCGAAGAGGAATGGATCGACTATGCCCGCGTGGATTTGTGCATCGCCGGCGGGTTCACCGAGGCACGGAAGATCGCCGGATGGTGTGAAACGCACTACATCAAGATGGCGGTCCACAACCCGCTTGGGCCAGTCTCTTCGGCGGCGTGCCTGCATTTCAACCTGGCGACGTCGAACTTCGGTGTGCAGGAGCAGCCGCGCAAGCCCGGCACGATGCTCACCGACGTCGTCATCGGGCAGGCGGAATGGGAGGATGGCTACATCCTGGCCCCACACGAACCAGGCCTGGGCATCGAATTCGACCGCGAAGCCGCGAAGGCGCACCCGTACCAGAAGGCTGAATTGCCGCACCTGCGGCGGCTGGATGGGTCGTTTACGAACTGGTGATGAAGTGAGAGGGAGCGAGGGGGAAAACATCTATGACACAAAAAACGAAAGTGGCCGTTTTGTACACACAACCGGAGACGGTGCTGCAAGATTATCAACGCTTGTTCACTCTGGCCGGTGGGGTCGAAGCGCTCGATCCTGCCGCCACCACCATCCTCAAGGACAACATTACTTGGCATTTCCCGATGCCGGGAACCAATACGACACCCTGGCAGCTTGAGGGCACGATCCTGGCGCTGCGCGGGGCTGGATTCGATGACCTGGCGTGCGTGCAGAACCAGACCGTCGTCACCAACGCTTTCAAAGGCGAAGACCTGAACCGTTATGTGCCGATCTTCCGCCGCTACAACGTTCCGGTGCGTTACAACTTCCGTAAAGAGGATATGACCTGGATCCCCTTTCAACCGAAAGCCAGGATGCTGGCGCTGGATCATATCTACCCGGAGGGCATCCACATCCCGGACTACTTCATCGGCAAGAACATCGTCCACCTACCGACGATCAAGACGCACATGTACACGACGACGACCGGCGCGATGAAGAACGCCTTCGGTGGGCTGCTCAGCAAATACCGGCACTACACCCACTCGTGGATTCACGAAACACTCGTCGATTTGCTGGCGATCCAGAAAGAAATCCATCCCGGTATCTTCGCTGTGATGGACGGCACGACTGCCGGAGATGGTGCCGGGCCGCGTATGATCCGGCCCGTCGAAAAGGACGTCATCCTGGCCTCGGCGGACCAGGTCGCTATCGACGCCGTCGCCGCGAAGTTGATGGGTTTCGATCCGCTCGACATCAAGTACATCCGTCTGGCGCACGAGCATGGCCTCGGTGTGGGCGACCCGCGCGAGATCGAGTTGGTCGGTGACGACGTTGCAGGGGAAAATTGGGGCTTCAAGGTGGGCTACAATTCCCACAGCTTCCTGGCGTGGCTGGCCTGGTACGGCCCAACGCGGGTGCTGCAAAAGCTGGTGCTGCGCACGCCGCTGGTCATCATCCCCACGCTCATCGGCGAAATCGAGCAGGATTACCTCTATTGGCCGTTGAAATACCGGCACATCGCTGCGCGGTGGAGGGAGAACACGGCGTGGGGGCAGATGTTTCAACAGTACCAAAAGACGTAGTTTGCTGAGAAGCAGCGGATTATAATTCGCGTTGCGTTCAATGCGGCGAATTGACTATGCATCGGGCCAGCCTATAATCGGCTCATACCGGCGCGGTTTGAGCCGTACGGTGAGAGGGTAGGTCTTTATAGTCTGGCAAGGATAAGCATGGCGATGCAATGCCCGGCATGTCACTTTGAAAACCCCGACGGCTTCGCGTTCTGCGGCAAATGCGGCGCGAAGTTGGCCGTTGTGTGTCCCCAATGCGGCGCGGAAGTCCCGCCGGGCTTCGCGTTCTGTGGGCGCTGCGGGACGCGCCTGCCGCCGCCCGCGCCTGCCGGCGCCATCACCGATGAAGAACTAGCCCGCATCGCGCCGTATCTCCCACCCGGTCTCCTCGATGATCTGCCGCCTGCTGCGCTCTGGCAGCCCGCCGACGTCACACGCGTTCAGGAGATGCTGGCCCATTTGCTGGATAATGTCGTCACCTACCTGCCGCGCTACCTCGTGCAGGCCGAACTGGCCGCGCCGGAGACGGGCGCGGGCGGCGAATTTCTGCACGGTACGTTGCTCTTCTCCGACATCAGCGGCTTCACCGCGATGTCCGAACGCCTGAGCACGCTCGGCAAAGAAGGCGCCGAACAGATCGTCGCGGTGGTCAACCGCTACTTCAGCGCGATGCTGGACGTGCTGTTCGCCTACGGCGGCGACCTGTTCAAGTTCGGCGGCGACGCGCTGCTGGCCTTCTTCCCCGATGGCCCGGAGACGCCCGGCAGCGCCAACGCCCTGCATGCTGCGTGGGCCATGCAGCAGGCGATGACGGCCTTCCGCGAGGTCGAAACCAGCATAGGGACGTTCCCTTTGCAGATGAAGATCGGTTTGCATGCCGGGTCATTCTTCGCTGCGCGGGTGGGGACACCGGAAAAGCGCGAGTTCGTCGTCACCGGTTCGACCGTCAATGCCACGGCGATGGCCGAAAGCGCCGCCGTCGCCGGGCAAATCCTCGCCAGTTCCGCCGTCCACGCGCAGGTGCAGGCGCAACCCGACTGTACCTTTAGCCCTGGGCCGCCCGGCTACTATCTCCTGGATGCGCTCACGCCTTCCGCTTCTCCTGCGCTTCCGCTCTCTCCTGTTTCCGCTTACGCTTCCTCCACATCCCCGGCAGAAGCCTTGCGCCAGACCACGACCGCGTTGGAACGTCTCACGCCCTATCTGCCGCCGGGGCTGTTGGCACGTTTGCTTGGGCACTCGTTACCTGTGGAACGCGGGCGAGACGCTCGCGCTACAGAAGGTGCGCGAGACGCCCGCGCTACGGAAGGTGCGCGGGATGGGCGTGTTGCGGAGTACGACAGCGGGGAACACCGCCTGGTGGCGATCCTCTTCGCCAACTTCACCGGCGCGAGTGATCTGGTCGAACAGTTGGGGCCGGGCCACGAGGACGAAATCGCGCGCGCCTTGAACGACTACTTTGTGGCGATGGATGAGATCGTCGAGCGTTATGGCGGCGTCGTGAACAAGATCGACCTGTACGATCACGGCGACAAGCTGATGGCGCTCTTCGGCGCACCAACCGCGCACGAAGACGACGCCGAGCGCGCCGTCCGCACCGCCCTCGACATGCAACATGCCCTTGAAGAGGCAGGGCAGCCCCACTCTCCCACACCTTCCTGGAAACAACGCATCGGTGTGAGCACCGGCATGGTCTTCGCCGGGCACGTCGGCGGAGCGACACGCCGCGAGTACACCGTGATGGGCGACGAGGTCAACCTGGCGGCGCGGCTGATGAGCGCAGCGCAGGATGGAGAAGTTTTGCTCGCCGGGTATGTGCAGCGCAAAGTGCGCGCCTTCTTCGAGGTGGCCGACCGGGGCGCGGTGGAGTTGAAAGGTAAGAGCAGGCCGGTGCCCACCTTCACCATCGTCGGGCGGCGAGCGCAGCCGGAGCCGGTGCGCGGCATCCGCGGGTTGCGTTCCACGTTGGTGGGGCGCGCCGAGGAGCAAGCCGCGTTGCGCCGGCTCGTCGCCGAGTTGGTGACCGGGCGCGGCGGCATCCTCTCGCTCATAGGCGAGGCCGGATTGGGCAAGAGCCGCATGGTGTCTGAGATGCGCGCCAGCGTGACGGACGAGATCGCACTCACCTGGGTAGAAGGGCGTTGTCTCTCCTACACCCAACACGTCAGCTACTCGGCCTTCACCGACGTGATCCACGCTTTCCTGCGCATCGTCGATACCGACAACGAGTTCGACATCCGCGAGAAGCTACGCCGTTACGTCGAATACCTCTTCCCGGAGGGTGACGCCGACGTGCTGCCCTATCTGGCGCATTTCCTCAACCTGCCGCTCAGCGAACCGGAAGCCGAGCGCGTGACGTACCTTTCGGGCGAGGCCTTGCAACGCCAAATGCTGCGGACGATCACGGCGTTGATCGAGCGAATCGCACTAGAGCAGCCGCTCGTCATCGTCTTCGATGACCTGCACTGGGCGGATTCAGCTTCCTTGCTGCTATTAGAACGCTGCCTTACGCTCACCGACCGCGTCCCATTGCTCATTGCGATGCTCTACCGGCCCGTCCGCGACCACGGCTGTTACGATCTGGGGCAACTCGCCGCGCGCGATTACCCGCATCGCTACGTCGAACTCCAGCTCAAACCATTGGACTTACAGGCCGGGCAGGATCACGAACTGGTCTGCAACTTGCTCGCGTTGGAGAAGTTGCCACCGGCGTTAGCGCAATTGGTCTCCCGTGCGGAAGGCAACCCGTTTTACATCGAGGAAATCATCCGCTCGCTCATCGATCAAGGGATCGTCGTCCCCCAAGATGGCGGCTGGCGGCTGGATCGGGAGATCGATCTGCGCACCGTCCCCGATTCTTTGCAGGGTCTCATCATGGCCCGCATCGACCAACTGCTGGAAGAAGCGCGCCGCACGCTGCAACTGGCGGCTGTCGTCGGCCGCTCCTTCACCCACGATTTGCTCGCCTGGCTCTCTTCGGCGGCGGCGTTGATAGCGCACCTGGATGGCAGCCTGGCGGCGTTGCAACGCACCGAGTTGATCCGCGAGCGCGCCCGGTTGCCGGAACTGGAATACATCTTCAAGCACGTGATGGTGCGCGACGTGGCCTACGAGAGCCTGCTCCTGCGCGACCGCCGCACTTATCACGGCCTCATCGGGCGCCATCTGGAAGAAGTCTACACCGGGCAGAAGTTGGAGGAGGTTTACGAGCTGCTGGCGCATCACTACAGCCTGTCCGATGACCACGCGAAGGCGCTCGATTATCTGGTCAAATCCGGCGACAAGGCCCACGCGGCCTATGCTAACCCGGAGGCGATCGCGTTCTACCGGCAAGCGGATGAACTCGCCGCGCAACTACAGCAGACTGAAGCAGCGGTTGTCATCGCTGAGGGCTTAGGCGACGTGCTATTTCACGTGGGCGAATCGGAGGAAGCGTTGGCGTGTTATGAACGCGCGCTGACGTGTTGCGGCGATGCGCTGCGCGAGGCCGATCTCTATAGACGAATTGCGGCGGTGTACGAAAAACGCGGCGAGTACGAGCTGGCACTTCAATCTTGCGCGCTTGGCATCGAATGTCTCTCTCCCGACCACCAGGACTCACCAGGGATGGCCCGCCTGTTGATCGAGCGTTCGCGTATCTATCGCCAGCAAGGGCAGAACGATATCGCCGCCCGCGATGGTGAAGCCAGTCTGGTAATCTTGGGCGATTCGACGCACTACACGGAGATCGCGCAAGCACACAACACACTCGGCCTTATTTATCGCGTCAGTGAACCTGCTAGAGCCATCCAGCACCTTGAACAAGGATTGGCCATATTGGAACGCACAGGCAATGAATATGAAGCCGCGAAAAACTACAATAACCTCGCTATCCTGTATTACCAAACCGATCTATCACGTTCAGCCGCTTACTTTGAACGCACCCTGAAGACGATGCAGAGGTTGGGCGATGTCGGGGAAGAAGCCGCTGCCTATATGAATCTGGGCGTCGTCCATTATGCCCAGGGTAACTACGCACAGGCCATCGAGTACTACCAACACAGCCTGGCCATGCGGGAAAAGTTAGGACACAGCCTGGGGATCGCCGACTGTCACATCAATTTGGGCGAAGTGTACAGGGCGCAAGGAGAGCTCAATCAAGCTATTGCGCATCTTGAGGAAGGATTGCGCATCACCCAAGGCATCGGGGCCAAAGACTCCGAAGCCGAATGTCACCGGCAATTGGCCGAATGTTACCTTGGAATCCATGCGCCCGAACGTGCTTTGGCGGCCTGCGAAAAAGCTCTAGTCTATGCCAAGAGCATAGGCAATCGTCAAGAAGAGGCTGCTATTTACCGAGTCATAGGCAAAGCCCAAACCGAAATGCGTAATATATCGGAAGCCTTGAACAATCTGCAACAAAGCATCACGATTTTGCGTGAATTAAAGCAGGAGTTTGATTTGGGAACAGCGCTTTTCGATTATGCCTATGTTCTCAAGGACGCCAGCAAACCCGCAGAAGCCAGCACAGCGCTTACTGAGGCTCTCACACTTTTCGAGCGACTGGAACTTCCACAGGAGCAGGAACGGGTACGTGTTGCGTTGGGCGAACTTCCACATGTGTAGAGAAGCTGGCAGATTGCCGTTTCGCAATCTGCCAGCTCGTTTCCGGACTAATGCCCCGCGGCGCGAACCGCTTTCCCGTTAATGCTTGCCAGGGATCGTCAGATCCCGGCATGGTGTGTGAATAGCACGGATCTGATGATCCGCTCCGCGCATAGTTGACTATTCGCGCAGTACCAATGGCAGATACACTGTGTACCCCGCTGGCAGCACATCGACCGTCGCTGTAACGGTGCGCGCGTACTCGCACATGTCCGTCGCTGTAACCGTGACGGTGTACGTCCCGGCTGCGGGAAAGGTGTAGGGCGCGCTTGGCCCCGTCCCGCCGAAGCTCCAGACATAGCTCAACGGTGTCCCGTCCGTCGTCGCCGTCGTGGTGAAGTAAACTGTCTCTCCGGCGACCGGCGCAAGTGGCGTGTACTGAATCGCGCCTACTGTTATGGCCGGCGCGCTGACGGTGAAGGTAACCGGCGGCCCGGAGGCACTGGTCACCCCTTGCGCGCTGCTGACCACCCGGTAGTTGTCATTGACGATCTCTACTCCTGCCACACACGGCAGTGCAGCGGTGAACTGCCCCACGCCGCTTGCATCACCTGCGGTGATCGCTTCGAAGGTCCAGCGCACGCGATTGAGCGCCAGTGTGCCGCCGCTGATCCAAGTGAGGTGCATAGGAAGCACATCTTCCACGACGACGGTGGTGGCGTCAGCGTTACCGGTATTGACGATGGTGACGGTGTAGGTGACCGGCATCCCGGCAACTCGATCGCTGCTATACGTTTTGCTCAGCTCCCAGGCCGGCTCAAGCCCCGCGCCCATCCCGCTGAAGCGGCTGAAGCCGCGCAACCACGCCGTCAGCACATTGTTCTCCATATCCAGCATCTGCCCCTCGCCGGACCGCGCGCCGATTTCCTCCCAGACGCACAGCAGCAACGTCTCCGGCCCGCTGCACACGTAGCGGTGGAGGCGCAGTGTGGATTCATCCATACCCGCCACATCCTCGTCGGTGTACTCAAGCGTGAGTGTGACCGGTTCGTTGAAGCTGAAGTTCTCCACCTGTTCGTCGTTTATGTAGGCATCCAGTTCCAGGGCGATCCCGCCGGCTATGAACTCCGGCGGCGTCTCCAGCGTCTCCGGTTCCAACTGGGTCAGCACGACCGTCGTCGTCTCACTGACCGCGTCCGGCGGAACGGTGACCGTCGTCTCAGTTCCATCTGTATCCGAATAGACGAGCGTTCCGCCGGTCTCTGGCAGCACCGACACGTACGGGGCTTCGTCAGCCCCCACGTCGAAGCCGAGGCCGTAAGGGCGCGGATCGCCATCGACATCCCGGGTAAGCGCAACCGGAGCGCCTGCATCGATCGCCGGTGAGCCGATGCGCAGGTGGTAGCCGTCGTCGGCAAAGCGCGGGTCGGCGGTCCAGTCGTTGAGTATCGTCACTACTGCCGTGGGCGAGTACGAGACGGTGATGGGTGTGTTGTACCAGAGGAGCGTATCCGCCGTCAGGGCGTTGCCGCCGGTGACGCTGATGCCGATTGCGTGATCGACGAGAATAGTGTTGGTCAGCGTCACAATGCCGGGCACGCCAAGCGGTGCGTTATCGGTGACGTAGAGACCGCTGCCACCGCTGTTCCGGGCAATCGTGCTGTGCAGCAAGTGCGGAACTCCACCGAACACGTAGAGACCGCCGCCTTCACTGGTCGCGTGGTTGTCGGCCACGACGTTGTTGGCCCACTGCCCGCCGGCCCGGTTTACCCCGACGCCGCCGCCATAGCCAGCGCTGTTGTAGCGCACCACGTTGCCACTCACCAGCGGATAGCCTCCCAGCACATCCACACCGCCGCCCATAGTCTGCGCGGTATTGCTGGTGACTTTGTTGTTGGCGAGCGTGGCATTGCTCTCGTAGAGATAGACCCCGCCGCCAGATTCTGTTACTTGGTTGTGGGCTATCGTGTTCTTTTGCAGGGTAGCCGCACTTGTATCGAGATAGACCCCCCCGCCCCATCCAGCCTGGTTCAAGGTCAAGGTGTTGTTACTCAAGGTGGATAGACTGTCGTGTAAGTAGACACCGCCGCCGGCCCCACTCGCGACATTTTCAAAGACCTGGCTTTTGCGCAACGTGACCGTCGCTGTGATGACGTAGACGCCACCGCCGGCATCCAGATCGGGCCACGACGAGCCGCCCTGTCCGGCAGGGTCACCGCCGGTGATACGGAAGCCATCAAGCGTCACGTTGACGGCGCCGGTGACGTAAACCGCCCGTCCCTGGCCTTGCGCGCTTAATGTGGTGGGATTGGTCGCCGGGTTGGGTGTCAGCCAGTTGGTCGTCGTGTAGCCGCCTTGCAATGTGAGGGATTTGTCGATGTAGGCGACTTGCGTCACCACGCCGGTCGTCGTCAGGTCGCGGCGCGGGCGGTCGTGAACGTCCGTGCAGATCCCGGCCACTTTGAGCACATCGTCCGGCTGTGCCGCGTCGATGGCCTCCTGCAGATCGTGGTAGGTGATGCCCGTCAGGCTGGAAACGCGAACGTAGCACGGTCCGGCATCCGTGAAGGTGTGCGTGGCGGAGCTGGAAACGGCCACTCGTTTGGAGATGACGACGATTTCCAGCCGGTTCGTACCTGAGGCCAATTGGCGCGTCATATCCGCCGTCAGCGTCACGCGCCACAGGCCATCGGTTCCGGCTACCGGTGTCGCGTCGCCGCTGAAGGGGGTCCGGTCCCCGCTATCCAGCACCAGGTAGCGGACGGCTTCGACGTCAGCGTGCGGGTAAGGCTGCCCGTCGAAGGTCAGTTCCACGGTGAAGACGGCCTCGTCGCCGAGCACGATGCTATCCGGGCCATCTATGGATACTTCGGCGATGGCCGGTTCGGTGAAGGCTGCCCACCTGTCGGCGGCGTCGGGATACGCGGGGTAAGGCTTGAGGGAAAGCTCGCCCAGCGACGGGAGGGCGTGTTCCAGGTATAGCGGCCCCGTGCCGATCCAGAAGTGGTTGCGCGCGGCGTGCCAGTTCGCCAGATTAGTCCACCGCGTCTCGGCCTCGGCGGGCGTAATGTATGCCTCCAGCGTTGGCGCGTAGGGGATGAAGTTAGCGGTTTGCGCCGCCGCCAACTGCCCTTCCAACGGCGCGATGCCCGGCCAGGCGACGTAATCGAGTTGTGGTACGCCGTTGGCATCGGCCTTGCCCTGGCTGAACGCGCCTGTACCGGCTTGCTCTGCCAGCAGGCCCAGAGCCAGATTGTGCCAGGCGCCCGGCCCAGTCTGATAGAAGGGCCACCAGGTGGCGACGCCCAACTCGGCATCCAGTTGGTAGTCGTTGCTGTAATGCTCGATCACCAGCGGATTCGTCGAGAGGATGCGTACACCCTTGAAGGTCGCCATAAAGTTGTCGTACTGCCACACCTCGGTGGGATCGTAGACGGGGCTGGCTTCCTTGTACCGGTCGAAGGCGAGGATCATGTTCAGCACCACGTCGGCGGCGGAGAAGGGGCTGCCGTCGTGCCAGGTGACGGCGGTGTAGAGGTCGGCGGGATAGTGAACGACGGTTTTGCGCAGCGCGGTCTGCGGTTCGGCGTAGACCTCGGCGGCGGTGAGGAAGCGCTGTGCCGTCGCGTCCCAATCCACCCAGGCGTCATCGGGGACGACGATGCTCGGCGCGAATTGCAGATCGACCCAGTCGAGGGTCTTGAAGACAGGCAAGTCTTGCTGCACTACCACCTCGGCGCGCTCGATGCGCTGCGGCCAGGCCAGGCCGGTGTAGGGATCGGGGATGATACCGTTGTCGCTCGTGGCGCGGATCAACATCATGTCGTAGACCCAATTGCTGCCGTTGAGCGGATTCCACGGTTGGAGGAGGATACCCGGACTGCCGATGGTCAAGGGTGTGGTGAAGCTACCGGTGCGCTCCAACGTGTGCGGCCAGAGCCAGGAGCCCGCCAGCCCGCCGTACAGGTCTGAGGCATAGCTTACCTCGGCGCGGCGCGGGGTAAGGCTGAGCTTGTCGTGCAGCCAGACGCGGACGGAATCTTCCAGCGCCCACTCAAGCGCCTGCGCCATCATCGCGCGGCGTTCGGTGAGGGTGCTAAATTCCTTAGTGTTCAATTTCCGGGCCAACTCGTAGAATTCGGGGGTATTCACGTAGGCTTGCCACAGCGGAACGTCCAGGCCCATATCGGTGTAGAAGAAGGCGAAGTTGCCGCTCAAGTCGCGGGGAACCTGGGTGGTGATCCAGCCGCCGGTGTAGATGTGGAACAAGCCCTCCGCCGGGTCGCTGTTGAGCCAGATGGACGATGCTTCACCACTTGTCTTGTAATCGCGGATCACGGTGAAGCCGACGTCTTCCAACTGGTCGCCCACGTAGTCGCCGATCGGTGTCCGCTCGTCCTCGGTGCGGATGAGGAGGATGATCTCGACCGGTGCGCCTTCGTAGTACCACTTGTCACCGGCGAGCGTCGCGCCCAACGCCAGCATCTCCTGGGCGATGGTCTGCTGCGCCAGCGT